>NZ_JAFLXD010000028.1:0-89145 GCF_019891415.1 Pseudomonas sp. SH10-3B
ACCTGATCCCATCCCGAACTCAGCAGTGAAACGATGCATCGCCGATGGTAGTGTGGGGTTTCCCCATGTGAGAGTAGGTCATCGTCAAGATCAAATTCCAAAACCCCTGTCTGCTAACGCAGCCAGGGGTTTTGTCGTTTAGAGGGTTTGGAGAACAAGCGCCGAAATTTAACAGCAGATACGCCAACCGAACTCCAAAAATACGGGTCATAGCCCCCGGGCGCGCACAGGCATCAATGAAAAATCATCGCACCGTTTAAAGGAAGAAATGTTTACTCCTAAGGCTTGTACGACAACCTTCGGTCGGGCTTCCTACGTAAAAAGAAGATTCATCCCACAATCCCCTAAGTTTTCCTTCTGCTTAGCCGAAAGCCTTATGAGCCATGCGTGCACCGAAATAGAGCTGCCCATTAGGCTGCCTATACCGTTACATGGAATGTTCCACTCGGCACGCTCATCCCCCTTTGGCAAAAAGAAGTCGATGAAATGAATCTCAAGTTCAGTCATAAAATTCTGTTGGCCGCGTCAGGCGTTGTGGTTCTAGCCTTCGCGTTATTTACTCTTTACAACGATTATCTGCAGCGCAGCACCATCAAACAGAATCTGGAGTCGTCTATCCAACAATCCGGTGAGCTCACCGCCAGCAGTGTGCAGAACTGGCTCAGTGGTCGAATACTGGTGCTCGAAAGTCTGACGCAAAACGTTGCCCACCAGGGTAGTAGCGCTGACCTGCCAGGGTTGGTCGATCAACCGGCGTTCACCTCAAACTTCCAGTTCACCTACGTAGGTCAAACCAACGGTGTGTTCACCCAGCGCCCGGACGCAAAAATGCCTGACGGCTACGATCCTCGCCAGCGTCCCTGGTACAAACAAGCAGTCGCTGCCGATAAACCCATGCTCACGCCGCCCTACATGGCCGCAGTGGGTGGGCAGATCGTAACTATTGCTATGCCGGTGAAAAAGAACGGCGAGCTACTCGGTGTGGTCGGTGGTGATCTGAGCCTGCAAACTCTGGTGAAGATTATCAATTCGGTAGACTTCGGCGGCATCGGCCATGCGTTTCTGGTCAGCGGCGACGGTCAAGTCATCGTCAGCCCTGACGAAGATCAGGTGATGAAAAACCTCAAGGACATCTACCCAGGTACTAACGTCCGCATCGAGAAAGTTAACCAGGAGGTAGTCCTCAAGGGGCAGGATCGTATTCTGTCGTTCACGCCTATCAGCGGCTTGCCCGGGGCAGATTGGTACATTGGCCTGTCGATCGATAAAGACAAAGCTTACGCACCGCTTGGTAAATTCCGTACGTCGGCATTGATTGCCATGTTGATCGCCGTAGTCGCGATTGCCGTGCTCTTGAGCCTGTTGATTCAAGTGTTGCTGCGGCCTTTGACCACCATGGGCATTGCCATGCAGGACATCGCCCAGGGTGAAGGCGACCTGACCCGTCGCTTGACGGTCACCAGTAAAGACGAGTTCGGTGAAGTGGGCAGTGCGTTCAACCGATTTGTGGAGCGTATCCACGCCTCGATTTCCGAAGTGTCTTCTGCAACACGCCAAGTGCATGATTTGTCTCAGCGTGTGATGGCTTCATCCAACGCCTCGATCATTGGCTCTGACGAGCAGAGTGCGCGCACCAACAGCGTGGCCGCCGCTATCAACGAACTGGGGGCTGCTACCCAGGAAATCGCACGTAACGCCGCGGATGCATCACAGCACGCCAGTGGTGCCAGCGAGCAGGCCGATGATGGGCGTAAGGTGGTCGAGCAAACCATCCTGGCCATGTCGGAGCTGTCGCAGAAGATCAGCCTCTCCTGCACCCAGATCGAAACCCTGAACGCCAGCACCGACAATATCGGCCACATCCTCGATGTGATTAAAGGCATCTCTCAGCAAACCAACTTGCTCGCACTCAACGCTGCGATCGAAGCGGCACGTGCCGGGGAAGCAGGACGCGGGTTTGCGGTGGTCGCCGATGAGGTGCGTAACCTGGCTCACCGTACCCAGGAGTCGGCGGAAGAGATTCATAAAATGATCACTTCGCTGCAAGTGGGTTCGCGTGAGGCAGTGACAACCATGAATGCCAGCCAGACCTCCAGCGAAGAAAGCGTCCAGGTGGCTAACCAGGCCGGTGAACGCCTGGTCAGCGTAACGCAGCGAATTGTTGAGATCGACGGCATGAACCAGTCCGTCGCTGCGGCGACCGAGGAACAGACTGCCGTGGTGGAAACCCTCAACGTCGACATCAACCAGATCAACCTGCTGAACCAACAGGGCGTGACTAACCTCAACGAAACCCTGAAAGACTGTGATGCCCTGTCGCAACAGGCCAATCGGTTGAAGCAACTGGTCGATAGCTTCAAGATCTGACCCGCTGAGCGTGTGAGTAGGAGCGAGCCGGTTCGCTCCTACTGCTTACCCAGCAAACGGCGAACATTGTCCAGCGCGTCGTCGGTGAAACCCTGCACAAACTGATCAAATCCTGCCTGTGCCGGGTCTACAGGGTCGGCAATAATGGTCCAGGTTACCTGGGAGCAATGCGCTCCAAGAGCCTCTACTTGGATTGCCGCCCACAATCTGGCCACGCCCAGAGTGTTGTAGATCGTAGTCCAGGTCATGTGCATCGCGTGCTCATCCCGGCTATTGAGCTGTTCCACCACGCGGTTGCCATCGCGGAAAAATTTGGTGCGCAAAGCGCCCACACCGGTGCCGGTCATTTCGATATGCGTCAGGGAAGGGATGAACGCATCGAAGCTTGAAAACTGCCCCACTACGTCCCACAGACGGGTAGCAGGGCAGTCGATCACCACAGAGGACACTATCGGCTGGCCGTTCGGGTTATGAATTAACGTATCGGGTTGCAGCGGTTTCATAACGTTGTCCTGAAGCGGTTCAAAGAAAGCCGATGGCCTTGAGGTAGTTGCAACCTTTACTCAGCAGTGCCGGATCTTTTTCGGGGTACTGCTCCCCCATCAGCTCAACGCCGCGTTGCGCGTTGTCATGGAGGATCGTCGAAGTGTCACCGATGTCCTCATCCAGTCGATCAAGGTAAAACCCGAGTACGCCAAACATCGCATTGTCCTGGCTTACCGTTCGCAGCGCCCGCTGCCAATGCGCAGCACTTACCCGTTCGAACCGGTGGCCTGCCCGATTGAATGCATCCAGGTAGTGCTCCCAGCTCAATGGTTGTGGGTTGTGCAGGTTGAATACGCTTCTATCGGCTTGAAAGCGAGTGCAGTGGAACGCGATGAAGCGAGCCAGAAAGTCCACGGGCATCAGGTCGAAATTCAGATCCAACCGAGGCAGCATGCCCAATTGCAGTGACCCCTTGAGCATCAGCATCAGGCGATTCTTCTGTGGCTGGCAGACCCCGTTACCGCTGTTGAAGCTGATATTTCCAGGGCGATGGATGTTCACCCAGGCACCTTGCTCAACTGCCCGTCCCAGCACCCGCTCGGCTACCCACTTGGACAGGTTGTAGCCATTGCGGATGTACAGCGGCAGAGTCGCCGCAGCCGGGGCTTCGAGCACATGCCCCAACTTGTCGATGCTACTGGAGGCAGACAATGTCGAGACAAAGTTGAAGACCTTCTTGCAGCGGGTTTCGCACAAGCGCAGGCATTCGAAAATGGGGTCGACGTTGTCCCTCGCCAGTGCGGCGTAATCCATGACGTGATTGACCTGCGCTGCGTTGTGCACCAGCACGCCAAAGTCTGCGGCGAGTGCGTCATACACGTCGCCGGCCAAACCTAATCGGGGCAAGCTGATGTCGGCGGCAAATACCCGTACCCGGCTCAAGTCCAAATGTTCCAGATGGTATTCACGCAACGCCTGGGCAAAGCGTGTCATCGCAGGGAGCCCCGGTAACTCACGCACAAGGCACGCCACCTCGATGGCTCCAGCGGCCAGCAACGCTTCGACAACATGCACGCCGACGAAGCTGTTCGCCCCTGTCACGATCACCTTGTGCGGATTGCCAGCGCAGTCTGCTTGCAACGGATTGAGCTCCCACTCCCGTTGAGCGTCCAGAAACGCTTGGGCAGAGGATGCGTCGGGCAGTTCACCATCCTCCATCAGTGTTGCGAGCGTACGAATCGTCGGTACTTCAATGAAATGGCTCAAGGCGAAACTACGGCCGCATTGTTCGCGAACCCGCAGCAACAGCGTCGACAACAAAATCGAATGGCCGCCCAGTGCGAAGAAGCTTTCATCGATGGACAACTGGCTCGCAGGCACACCCAGCAACTCGCCCCACAAGCCGCTCAACTGCGCTTGAAGCGGTGTCTGTGCTGCGCGGGGAGTGGTGTGCAATATGGGCCGCAAGGGCAATGCCAGCAGCGCCTTGCGGTCGACTTTGCCATTGTTGGAGCGCGGCATGCCTGGCAGTTCCACCCAGAAACCGGGTTGCATGTAGTCCGGTAGCCACTGGCGGGCATGTTGCTGAAGGGTCACCAACGTGGCGTTATGTTCAGGTTGGGCGACAAAAGCACAGATCCGGCTCTCACGGTCGATCACCACCGCCAATTCGCGATACAGCCGGCTGTTACGCAGGTACTGCTCAATCTCCTGAGGGTCGACTCGAAAACCGCGGATCTTGACCTGATCGTCGCGACGCCCACCGAGCAAAATTCCCTTGGCCGTCCACTGCGCCAGGTCCCCGCTACGATAGGCCTTCAGCCTCTGGCCGCCCGGCACCAACAGTTCGACGAACGGGCTGTTAGCCTGCTGTGGCGCATTCACATATCCCAGGCTCACGCCGGGCCCGATGATGTACAACTCGCCCATCACCGCTTCATCCACCGGTTGCAGATCGTCATCGAGGATCAGCACCTGGCTGTTGCCGATGGGGTGGCCGACGTTGCGATTGTTGTCATCGAGGGCGAACGTCCGGTGTGTAATCAGGACTGTGGTTTCTGTAGGGCCATAGAGGTTGTGCAACTGACACTGGTCGGCCAGCTGCTCGATTACATGGGGTTCGCAGGCATCGCCGCCGGTGAGCAGATGCGTCACGCCCAGGGGCTGATCCAACGGCAGGATATTAAGCAGCGCGGGCGGCAGGAAGGCATGAGTGACGTGTTGTCGGCGGAGCAACTCCACCAGTTGCCCAGGGTCGCGCCGCTGTTCCTCACTGGGCACGATCAACTCGGCGCCGGCAATCAGGGCGGGAAAGATGTCGATCAATGACGAGTCGAAACCCAAGGGCGAAAACTGCAGCACGCGGCTCTGTTCATCTTGCGCCATGCAGGACCCGAACCAGGCCGTGAAATGCGCCAGGTTACCTTGGCTCAGCAGCACACCCTTGGGCTGACCCGTACTGCCCGATGTATAGAGCACCATGCACGGCATATCCGAGCAGGGGCGATTGTGCATCAACGAGGATGCGGGATTGGCGCTGCACGGCTCGACTGTGCTCACATCCAAAGAAATGAAACGCTCCCTTAATGGATGTTGGCCTGCATCCAGCAATACGCTGGCCCCGGCGTTTTCGAGCATGACCCGATGGCGTTGTGCGGGCTGATCAGATCCCAGTGGCAGGTACACCGCACCACAGCCCATTACGGCAAGAATACTGGCATATAACGCCATGGATTTTTCCAGGCACACGCCGATCACCGCTGGCACCTCAAGCCCCTCCACCAGCGGGCGCAATCGCTGTTGAATCGCCATGGCCTGCAGGTGCAGTTGGTGGTAGGTCGCGCAATCCCCAGCAATGTTCAGCGCTGGCCGTTCGGCGAACAGATGAAGGCTGGCCTGCACCCGTTCGATCACCGGCACCTGGGCTTCGCGGATCAGATCGGGGTCCGTCGTATGGTTGAATCGATGCATGAATGCCAATGGCTCAAGCCCATGCAGGTCGTGCTCGGGCCAGTCAGTGGCAACCGCGCTCGTAAACAGAGACTCGGGGTCACGTGAAAAGCCACTGACGAGGAGCGCGACCCAATCCACCAGCGCCTCGGTTGCCCGTTGACGCAGTCGCTGGCCATTACCACTGGGCTCTGCGGCGATGTCCAGTACCGCAGACAAACGCCGGTCATGATCATAGGCGCGCAATTGCAGCGTGGGTAACCCGCAGTCGGTTAACGGGCCAACCCCCAGGCGCAGGCTTATACAGGTGGTGTCGCCCACGTCATCGGGCAACGGTAGGCTGCCGTCTTCAATCCAAAGGTCGACGGCTTCATCCGCCGACACATGACCGTACTGTTCCAGCATTGGCCTGATTGCGCCAAGAGCCCGGCTTGTGCCGCACCAGCCGATTGTCAGGCACCTCATGGCGACACCGGCAGGTAGTCGTTCAGTGCCTGCGCCACGCTCGGCGTTTGCAGCAAGCCGCTGCGTTGCAGGAAGCCCATGATATTGCCCATCAACGGGTGCTGGCGGGTGATGGGGAACGCCAGTGCCGATACTTCATCGCGCAGCACACCGCGCAGGCGGTCGCTGATGTCGAGGTGTTCGATCAGCCGCAGGTCGAAGTTTTTCTGCAGGTCGTTGGTCAGATAATGCGCCAGGAATGTTGGCAGTACGCGAGCGATGCTGTCACGGTCATCCGGGCTTGCGGCATGCCAATAGAGGCGCACCAGCCGCGTCCAGAACAGCGCGTGACGACCTTCGTCAAACAAGTGGTCGTCCATCAGGCCGCGTATAGAGGCCTTGACACTGCTGTCCCTGGAAAATGCTGCTACATCGTGAGTGACGGTGTTTTCAGCGATGGCCACGCCAATCAGTTCCACCGCATCGCTTAGATGTGCAGGCGCCTGCGCCTGGGCCGCCGGCAGCGCGCGACTCAGTTCGATATGCCCGGGCAGGTCGAGCGGTTGGATGCCTGTCATGGCGACAGTCTGTTGCATGAAATCCAGTGCCACCAAGGCGTGGTAGTCCTCGTCCACCACGACCGTCATCGCATCCACGCGACAGGCGAGGGGGAAGGGCAGCGAGAAGTGATTCTTGGCAATACTGCGCGCAGTCTTGTCGACGATTTCGGTTTCGAAAATAACCACGTCGTTGATGAATTTGTAGAAGCTTTGCACCAGCACGAAGTCGCGCCATTGCGGGCAATGTTCCACGAAGCTCGCGCTGAGTACCAAGGGTTGACGGCACAGTGGATAGATCAGCTTGTCGTCGTTTTCCAACAAGCGGCGAGGCCGGGTCCGGATGGTAGCGCGGCGTTCCCAGTCGTCGGCGATGGGGGTGTAGCCAGCCGTATTCATGGGTGCACCTCTTGCAGCGCGGCACGCACCTCGTCCCACAACGTGATACGGCTTTCTACCGCGGCAAGGGCGGCGTCGTGGGCCTCTTGCGGGTAAGTCGGATCTGCACCCACGAGGCGTTCGAGCAGGTGCTCTGCTGCTGGCCCATGATGCTCAGTGTCCAGTTCGATGTGGCGTTCGAAGTAGCCACACAAGGTGGGGGCCTGGCGATGGATGAGCGTATCCGGTTGCAGGAGGTGTTCGAACATACTCGGGATGACACGCTCGCGACCGTGAAGGAAGGCGGCTGCTACGCAGTGGGTCGGGGCGTTCAGCGCAATCTGCAGTGTGTCGTTCACGAAGCGTGCTGCGCCAGCCGGAACATCGGCCATGCGCAGGGCAGTGCTTGCGTCCATGCCTTGCTGTTGCAGTGCAACGAAACGGTGTATCGCTGAAGTGCTGGCGCCGACTTCGACCATGGCTTCCAGGTACAACTCGAAGTGGCTGCAATGGCCTTGCCTGTTGGGGTGTGAGTCTGATTCTTCACCCAGCACTATCTCATTGATCAGGCGCGCAGCTTGCGGGTCGGCCGGTGGCAGCCAGGGCAGGCGAGTACAGGTCAAGTCCTGTTGCAGGCGTTTGGTGAGCGTCATGAAGTCCCAAACAGCGAACACATGGTTCTCCATAAATAGTTGTAACTTGCCCAGCGAAGTTATTTCCAGAAATAACGGATGGCTGCACAACAGCAGTTTTCTTTGCTCAAGTAAAGGTTGATACATGGTTGATGCCTATAAGTTATTGCGTCTGCCGCTAAAACAGCATTAGGCGTTTGTCAGCGGCAAGGAGATAAAAAGATGTAAACCAGGCTTGGCGCGCACGAGTGCTCATGCAAGTGGGGCTGCACGGTCGAATTAAGTGTCTGGTTTAGTAATGAAAGATAATAGGCGGGTCAAACAAGTTGGCGAGTATATGAATGCATTAGATGTTTTTCTAAATAATATAAGCTGTCGGCAAGTTGCTTTATAAGAGTGGGAAGTTTCTTAGACGCGCGGCGCTACCCGATCAGGTAGGGCCCCCCGCAGAGCTGGAGGGGCAAGACGAGAGACCTGGACTTTGTCAGGGCGCCTTCTTTGCGCGGGCGTCGAGGTCATTTAAATAGGTTGTGATCACTTCCATCCCGCGCATCAAGTGATTGCGCAGTGTCAGGATGCTTTCCTGGACTTTCTTCTGTGCCACCAGGTTCAGCAGTTCGCGGTGGTCTTCCTGGGAGGTCTCGCCCAGCCCCATCGCCTCAAGGTTGAAACGCAGGAAGCGCTCCTCCTCGTTCAACCCGTGCTCCACCAACTTGAGCAGCCGCTGGTTGGGAGCCTTGCTATACAGGGTCATGTGAAACAGGCGATTGAGACGGCCAATCTCTGTGTAGTCTTTTTCCTGCTCCAGAGCACAGATGAAAGTGTTTGCCTCGGCGATATCGGCGTCAGTCAGCAGAGGAATCGACAAGCGCAGGGCTTCAGACTCCAGCAACATTCGCAGCCCATAGGTCTCAGCCGAATTATCATCGATTAACGGTGCAACCACGGCGCCCTTGTGGGTGACCACATGCAGCAGTGACTGGGCCTCCAGCTGGCGCAAGGCTTCACGCACCGGCATGCGGCTGACGCCGAACAGGCTGGCCAGCTCCTGCTGACGCATGGCGGTACCGCAGGGCAATCGGCCATCGAGGATGGCATTACGCAAGGTTTCTTCAATCACGGAGCGAGCAAGATGGGCGGGAATAGGGCCGCTGATCTTGATGCTGTTCAAAGGGTTCGGCTTCTGCGTCACGGTTACGCTATCCTCCTTTTTAGAAGGGTGGTGGCTAATTGGATCCAATGCACACTAGAGGCTGCCCATAAGCTTGTCAAACGAGCAGGGTTTCGGCTTGTAAGCGTTTCAACACTTGATTCCGGCGGCCCACGCTCAGGCTTTGCGAGGTCTGACACGCCAATGCCATGTTGCGACATTCCCGCATATAGATATTCTTTAACGGTATTTAAATTGCAGTTATTATACCTATAAAGTCACTCTCCTGATTGATCGGGAGTGACCTCATGTCCGCCACCTCTACTGTTCCAACAGTGACCCTTGCCGCCCAGGCGTTCGAGATTCGACCACTGCCCGGCAGCGTCGGTGCCGAGATTGTCGGCCTGGACTTGTCCCGGCCAGTCAGCGACCAGGATTTCGCCCGCATTCACCGCGCGCACCTGGACCACCACGTGGTGGTGTTCCGCGACCAGCGCATCACCCCCGAACAACAGATCGCTTTCAGCCGCCGCTTTGGCGTGCTGCAGATCCACGTGCTCAAGCAGTTCCTGCTGGCCAACCACCCGGAAATCCTGATCGTCTCCAACATTATCGAAAACGGCCAATCCATCGGCCTGGGAGATGCAGGAAAATTCTGGCACTCGGACCTGTCCTATAAAGAGCTGCCAAGCCTGGGCTCGATGCTGCATGCCCAGGAGCTGCCGTCCGAAGGCGGCGACACCCTGTTTGCCGACATGCACAAAGCCTGGGACCAACTGCCCGAGCACCTGCGCAAAGCCGTTGAAGGCCGCAGTGCCGCGCACTCTTACACCGCGCGTTATAGCGAAACCAAATTCGAAGGCAACTGGCGTCCGACGTTGACGCCTGAGCAGCTGGCCCAAGTCGCGGAAGTGGTTCATCCCATCGTGCGCACTCACCCGGAAAACGGCCGCAAGGCGCTGTTCGTCAGTGAAGGCTTCACCACCCGCATCGTCGGCCTGCCGGAAGACGAAAGTCGCGACCTGCTGGCCCAGCTCTACGCCCACAGCGTGCTGCCGCACAACATCTACCGCCACCAATGGCAGTCCCACGATCTGGTGTTCTGGGACAACCGCTCGCTGATCCACTTGGCCGCCGGTTGCCCGAGCCATCTGCGCCGCAAGCTGTTTCGCACCACCATCCAGGGCGACGCGCCTTTCTGATTCGGAGCATGACCATGTCCAGGAACATTCCATTTGCACGGCTGGCCGCGACCGTTGGCCTGGGTATCAGCCTGTTGGCCGGCAGCCTGGTCGCTCCGGCGGCCGCGCAGGCCGAAGGCGAGATTCGCATTGCCGAACAGTTCGGCATCGTCTACCTGTTGCTTAACGTGGTGCGCGACCAGAACCTGATCGAAAAATACGGCAAGCAGGAAGGCATCGACATCAAGGTCGACTGGACCCAGCTGTCCGGTGGCGCGGCGGTCAACGACGCACTGCTCTCCGGCTCCATCGATATCGCCGGTGCTGGCGTCGGCCCGCTGCTGACCATCTGGGACCGCACCCACGGCAAGCAGAACGTCAAGGCCGTGGCCTCCCTGGGCAACTTCCCCTACTACCTGGTGAGTAACAATCCCAAGGTCAAGACCATTGCCGACTTCACCGACAAGGACCGTATCGCCGTGCCTGCGGTGGGCGTGTCGGTGCAGTCGCGCTTCCTGCAATACGCCGCCGCCAAGCAATGGGGCGACAAGGAATTCAATCGCCTCGACAAGTACACCGTCGCCGTCCCGCACCCTGATGCCACGGCTGCCCTGATCGCCGGCGGCACCGAACTGACCGGGCACTTTTCCAACCCGCCGTTCCAGGACCAGGCCCTGGCCAACCCTAACGTGCATGTGGTGCTGAACACCTACGACCTGCTGGGGCCGAACTCGCCAACGGTACTGTTCGCCACCGAAAAATTCCGCAACGACAACCCGAAAACCTACAAGGCATTTGTCGAAGCATTGACCGAAGCCGCGCAGTTCGCCCAAAACGATAAAGGCGCTGCGGCCGACACCTACATCCGCGTCACCAAGGCCAAGATCGACCGCGCCGAGTTGCTGAAAATCATCGACAACCCGCAGTTCGAATTCAGCGTCACGCCGAAAAACACCTACCCGCTGGCGGAATTCCTCTACCGCGTCGGCGCCATCAAAAACAAGCCTGAATCGTGGAAGGACTACTTCTTCCAGGACGCCAAGCCCCTGCAAGGAAGTTGAGATGAACGCGCCCTTGCAAGGCCACACGGCCAGCAACCTGCACCCCCCCTTGCCATTGCTGGCAGTGGATAACGTCAGTCTGGAATACCGCACCCCCGAGCGCGTGGTGCGGGCCACTCACCAAGTCAGTTTCGAGATCGACCCGGCGGATCGTTACGTGTTGCTCGGCCCATCGGGTTGTGGCAAATCCACGCTGCTCAAGTCCATTGCCGGGTTTATCAAACCCTGCGAAGGCGAGATCCGCCTGCTGGGGCAAAAGGTCGAACAGCCGGGCCCGGACCGCATCGTGGTGTTCCAGGAATTCGACCAACTGCCGCCATGGAAAACCGTCAAACAGAACGTTATGTTTCCGCTGCTGGCGTCGAAAACTTTGCCGCGTCGCGAAGCCGAAGAGCGGGCGCTGCACTACCTCGACAAAGTCGGCCTCAGCGCCTTTGCCGACGCTTACCCGCACACGCTGTCCGGCGGCATGAAAGCCCGCGTGGCCATCGCCCGCGCCCTGGCCATGCAGCCGAAAATCCTGCTGATGGACGAACCCTTCGCCGCCCTCGACGCGCTGACCCGGCGCAAGATGCAGGAAGAATTGCTGCTGCTCTGGGAAGAAGTGCGCTTCACCCTGCTGTTCGTCACCCACTCCATCGAAGAAGCGCTGGTGGTGGGCAATCGCATCCTATTGCTGTCACCGCATCCGGGGCGCGTGCGTGCGGAAATCCACAGCCATCAATACGACCTGTACAGCCTCGGTGGCGTGGAGTTCCAGGCGTCGGCGCGGCGGATTCATCGCCTGCTGTTCGATGAAGCGCCCGAGGCCGAACGTGAGTTGGGTTTCGCCGATATCCGCATCGCTTACTAAGGGGACAACCCAATGCGCCAGGAATACGAAATCACCCTTGAGCCGCTGCTCAGTGTCCCCGTTGAACGCGAACTGCCCCTGCGCCAACGCCTGTGGCAGCAAGGCTGGCTGCGCAAGGGCCTGATCCTGATCGTGCTCGCGATCCTCTGGGAAGCCGTTGCGCGCTACCAGAACAACGACCTGCTGCTGCCGAGTTTCCTGCAGACCTTTCACGCGCTCTACGACGGCCTGCTCAGTGGCGAACTGCTGAGCAAGGTGAGCATCTCGCTGGTGGTGCTGATCAAGGGCTACCTGATCGGCATCGTGCTGGCGTTTGCCCTGACCACCCTGGCGGTGTCGACGCAACTGGGCCGTGACCTGCTGAGCACCCTGACCTCGATGTTCAACCCGCTGCCGGCCATTGCGTTGTTGCCGTTGGCGCTGCTGTGGTTTGGCCTGGGCCAGAACAGTCTGATCTTCGTGCTGGTGCATTCGGTGTTGTGGGCGCTGGCGCTCAACACGTATTCAGGGTTCCTCGGCGTGTCCGAAACCCTGCGCATGGCGGGGCGCAACTATGGCCTCAAGGGCATGCGCTTTGTGCTGTTCATCCTGATTCCGGCGGCACTGCCGTCGATCCTCGCCGGCCTGAAAATCGGTTGGGCCTTCGCCTGGCGTACCCTGATCGCCGCCGAGCTGGTATTCGGTGCGACCAGCGGCAAAGGGGGCCTGGGCTGGTACATCTTCCAGAACCGCAACGAGCTGTACACCGACAAGGTATTCGCCGGGCTGGCGGTGGTGATCCTGATCGGCCTGCTCGTGGAAAACCTGGTGTTCGACACCTTCGAGCGGCTCACCGTGAAGCGCTGGGGTATGCAGCGCTGATACACCCACCCTGCTACGATTGCGGTCAGCTCACTCCCGACTGATCACGAGTGCTTGGCATGCAACTACCCGACATGAACCTGCTGGTCGCCCTCGACGCCTTGCTCGACGAGGGCAGCGTGGTCGGTGCCGCGCGGCGGATGAACCTCAGCCCGGCGGCCATGAGCCGCACCCTCACGCGCATTCGCGAAGCGGTGGGCGATCCGATCCTGGTACGTGCCGGCCGTGGCCTCGTGCCGACGCCCAAGGCCCTGGAGCTGCAAGGCCAGGTGCGCAACGTGGTGGAGCAGGCCGCGTTGCTGTTTCGCTCGGCGGACCAGGTTGACCTGAGCACCCTGCGCCGTCGCTTCAGCGTGCGCGCCAATGACTTTTTCATCGGCGTATATGGTGGCCGTCTGTTCGACACCATGGAGCGCATGGCGCCACTGTGCGAGCTGTGTTTCGTGCCCGAAGGCGACACCGACGACGAAGCGCTGCGTGAAGGGCGGCTGGATCTGCGCGTGAGCAACACCATGCCGGTCACCCCGGAAGTGAAGGTGCAGAACCTGTTTTCCACCACCTTCGTGGGCCTCGCGCGGGAGGACCATCCGTTGTTTGACGAAGAGATCACCGCCGCGCGCTTCGCCAGCTATTCCCATATCAGCATCTCGCGACGCGGCATCGCCCGTGGGCCGATCGACACCGCACTGAATGCCCAGGGCCTGGAGCGGCGCGTGGCGATGATTGCCCCGGGATTTCACGGCGCAATGTTCATGTTGCCCGACTCCGACCTGATTCTGCCGGTGCCCAAAGAGGCGCTCTACAGCGCCAATCGCCTGAAGCTGCCGCTGCGCGCGTTCCCGCTGCCGATCTCCTTGCCGACCCTGGTCCTGGCCCAATCCTGGCACCCGCGCTTCGACAAAGACCCCGCCCATAAATGGCTGCGCGAGACGATGCGTGAGAGCTGCCACGCCACCTGGCTGGAAGCTCAACCCACCTGATCTACAAGCCATGCACGGTTAAAATGTGGGAGGGGGCTTGCTCCTGATTGCTGTGTGCCAGACCCAGATTTTCTATCTAATCCACCGCAATCGGGAGCAAGCCCCACAAGGGTTCTATAGTGAATTTAGGATTGCGTCTGGCGCAGTTATAAGCTACCGATAAGTAACTTTTTGTCATGCATGTGCCTGATTAAACTGCTCAGGTATTTCTAATCCCGAGTTACCTGTTCATGACTTCCCTCGCTGCCCCCACCCTTGCGGCCGCAGCCAAACCCACCGCCATCACCCCGCCTGTATTTGGCCCGCGCATCATCATCGGCCTGGTTGGCGTGTTGCTGGCGGTGCTGGTGTCCGGTCTCAACGAGATGGTCACCAAGGTGGCCCTCGCGGATATTCGCGGTGCGCTGTACATCGGTTTTGACGAAGGCACCTGGTTGGTCGCTGCGTACACGGCCACCTCCGTGTCGGCCATGGCCTTTGCGCCCTGGTGTTCGGTGACGTTTTCCCTGCGGCGCTTCACCCTGTGCGCCATCGGCCTGTTCACCGTGCTTGGCATCCTTTGCCCGTTTGCGCCGAACTACCAAAGCCTGCTGCTAATCCGCACCGTCCAAGGCCTGGCCGGCGGCGCATTGCCGCCGATGCTGATGACGGTCGCGCTGCGCTTCCTGCCGGCCAACGTCAAGCTGTATGGCCTGGCCGGCTACGCACTTACCGCCACGTTCGGGCCGAGCCTCGGCACGCCGTTGGCGGCGCTGTGGACCGAATACGTCGGCTGGCAGTGGGCGTTCTGGCAGATCGTCGGGCCGTGCCTGCTGGCGATGGCCGCCGTGGCCTACGGCTTGCCGCAAGACCCGCTGCGCCTGGAGCGCTTCAAGCAGTTCAATTGGCGCGGCCTGCTGCTGGGGTTTCCGGCGATCTGCATGCTGGTGATCGGCATTCTGCAGGGCAATCGCCTGGACTGGTTCGAGTCGGGCCTGATCACCTTCCTGCTGTGCGGCGGCAGCGTGCTGCTGGTGCTGTTCATGTTCAATGAATGGTCGCACCCGATGCCGTTTTTCAAGTTGCAGATGCTCGGCCTGCGCAACCTGGCGTTTGCCCTGATCGTGCTGGCAGGCGTGCTGATGGTGCTGACCTCGGTAATCATCATCCCCTCCAGTTTCCTCGCCCAGGTCCAGGGTTATCGCCCCCTGCAAACCGCGCCGGTGATGCTGCTGATGGCGCTGCCGCAATTGATCGCGCTGCCGTTGGTGGCCGCGTTGTGCAACCTGCGCTGGGTCGATTGCCGCTGGGTGCTGGGGATCGGGCTGGGCATGCTGGTGCTGTGTTGCGTGGGCAGCGCGCACCTGACCTCGGCATGGATTCGCGACGATTTCTACGGCCTGTACCTGCTGCAAATCTTCGGGCAGCCCATGGCCGTGTTGCCGCTGTTGATGCTCTCCACCGGCAGCATTCAACCGGCGGATGGGCCGTTCGCCTCGGCCTGGTTCAACACCGTCAAAGGCCTGGCCGCCGTGATTGCCACCGGCGTGCTGGATGCGCTGACCACCCAGCGCCTGCACTTTCACTCGACCATGCTGGTGGACCGCCTGGGCAACTCGCCGCTGGCCGACGGCGATGCGCCGGGCCTGGCCCACCGCCTCCACGAGCAGGCCGTGGTGCTGACTTCTTCGGATCTTTATTACGTCATGGCCGCTGTCGCGGTGGCGTTGATCTTGCTGATTTTCTGGATGCCCACGCGGATTTTTCCGCCTCGCGCACCGACCTAGCCACAAGGACTTCCCATGAAACGCAAAGACAAAATTGCCGTCTCCGTTATCGCCGTATTTGCCGTCGGCGTGCTGGTGTATCTGGTCGCGCCGGGCCTGCTCGGCAGCCAACGGCAGACCACCAACGACGCCTTCGTCGCCGCCGACTTCACCCTGGTGGCGCCGCGTGTGGCGGGCTTTATCAAGGAAGTGCTGGTGGAAGACAACCAGCGCGTCAAGGCCGGGCAACTGCTGGCGCTGATCGACGACCGCGATTTTCGCGCCGCCGCCCAGGCCGCCGACGCCGACACCCTGGTCGCCCAGGCCCAGCTGAAAAACGCCACCGCGACCCTGGAGCGCCAAAGCTCGGTGATCGCCCAGGCCCAGGCCACCGTGGCGGCAGATCGTGCCGAAGTGGCCTTCGCCGAACACGAACTGAACCGCTACAACCACCTTGCCGGCGTGGGTGCGGGCACCGTGCAGAACGCCCAGCAAGCCAAGACCCGCATCGACCAGGCCAACGCGCGCCTGGCCAACGCCACTGCGGTGCTGGCGGCCGAACGTAAGCAGGTGGAGATCCTCACCGCCCAGCGCGATGCGGCCGAAGGTGGACTCAAGCGTGCCCAGGCCGCGTTGGAAATGGCCAGCTATCAGCTGTCCTACACGCGCATCGTCGCGCCGGTGGATGGCATGGTTGGTGAGCGCGCGGTACGGGTCGGCGCTTATGTGACGCCGGGCAGCAAGATCCTCGCGGTGGTGCCGTTGGCCGAGGCCTACGTGGTCGCCAATTTTCAGGAAACCCAGCTTTTCCATATGCACGCCGGCCAGGCCGTACAGGTGCGGGTCGACAGCCTCGACGGGGAGCTGCTCAACGGCCACCTGGAGAGCCTCGCGCCCGCCACGGGCGTGACCTTCGCCTCGGTCAAACCGGATAACGCTACCGGCAACTTCACTAAGGTGGTGCAGCGTATCCCGGTGAAGATTGTCCTCGAACCCAACCAACCGCTGACCGAGCGCCTGCGGGTCGGCATGTCGGTTGAAGCCAGCGTCGACACCCAGCCGGTCGCGCCGCAGCGTGAGGTGGCCCAGCAATGAGACACCTTGCCTGGCTCACCCTGAGCGTTATCAGCCTGAGCGCCTGCAGCGTCGGTCCGGATTTTCAGCGCCCACACACTTCGCAATCCACGCAATGGAGCGAACCTCAGGGCCGACAAGCCGCCAGCCGCGCGGTCAGCGAGCCGCTGCAAGAGCGCTGGTGGGACGTGTTCCATGACGAGCAACTGTCGGCCCTCACGCGCCGCGCGCTCAGCGATAACCTCGACCTGAAACTGGCCAGCAGCCGCCTGCAACAAAGCCGCGCCGTGCGCCAGGTGACCACCGCCGAGCGCTATCCCACTGTCGACGCCACCGGTGCCTACCAGCGCAAACGCAACAGCGGCAAAGGCTTGAACGACCCCTCCGGCGAAAACGGCCGTTCCGCGTTCAACCAGTGGGACGCGGGCTTCTCGGCGTCTTGGGAGCTGGACTTATGGGGCCGGGTCAAACGCGAAACCGAAGCCGCCGACGCCACCCTGCAAGTCGCCGAAAACGATCGCCGCGCCGTGCTGTTATCGGTGCTGGCCGAGACTGCCCAGGACTACATCCAACTGCGCGGCGTGCAAAATACCCGCGCGGTGACCGAGCAAAACCTCGACGTCGCCCGCCACAGCCTCAAGCTCTCGCAGTTGCGCCTGGCCGATGGCGTGGCCACCGACCTGGACGTCGCGGAAGCCGCCGCCCAGGTTGCCGCCATCGAAGCGCGCCTGCCGGATTTACAGCAACGCCAGGACCAGTTGATCAACGCCCTCAGCCTGCTGATGGGCGAGCCACCGCAAGCCCTGCACGCGCAATTGTCCAAGGATGCTGCCGTGCCGCAGACCCAACGCCAAGTCGCCATCGGCCTGCCCTCGGAACTCGCCGAGCGCCGCCCCGACATCCGCCAGGCCGAAGCGCGCCTGCACGCCGCCACCGCCAGCATCGGCGTGGCCAAGGGTGACTTTTACCCGCGTATCACCTTGTCCGGCAACCTCGGCTCCCAGGCCATGCAACTGTCGGATTTCGGCTCCTGGGGCTCCCGCGCGTTTGCCTTCGGCCCGCAATTGAGCCTGCCGCTGTTCAACGGCGGACGCCTGCAAGGCATGGTGAACCTGCGCGAAGCCCAGCAACAGGAAGCGGCCCTGGCCTACCAGCAAACCGTACTGCGCGCCTGGCATGAAATCGACGACCAATTGACCCGCTACAACGCCAGCCAACTGCGCCGCGACAGCCTCGCCGAAGCCGTGCGCCAGAACCAGATCGCCCTGACCACCGCACAGCACCAATACGTCGAAGGCGTGGTGGATTTCGTCAACGTACTCACCGTGCAAAGCGCGCTGCTGGCCACGCAGGAGCAGTGGGTGGAGAGTTCCACCGGGGTGTCGTTGGCGATGGTGGGGTTGTACAAGGCGTTGGGGGGAGGGTGGGAGTCGGTGTATCCGTTGCAAACCGCCGGGCGCTGATTGACAAAGAGTTTTGCCAGCCGTCAAACAAGGTGTAATGATAATTGCTCTCAATAGTGTATCTGAGCTTTTCATGGACACCGCGACTGACGGCCAGCAACAGCTTCACCTCCTGTACCGCGACCATCACGGCTGGCTGCAAGGCTGGTTGCGCAAACGCCTGGGCGACCGTGAGCACGCCGCCGACGTGGCGCAGGACACGTTCCTGCGCCTGCTGGTGTCCGGTCGTTACCCCGGTGACAAGGAAAGCCGCAGCTACCTGGTGCAGATCGCGCGCAACCTGGTGATCGACCAATGGCGACGCCTGCGTATCGAGCGGGCTTACCTGGAAAGCATTGCGCACCTGCCCGAGCCCGAGTCGCCGTCCCTGGAGACCCGCGTGCTGATCCTCGAAACCCTGATGCAGATCGACGCCATGCTCGACCGCATGCCCGACAACGTACGCCGCGCGTTCCTGCTCTCGCAGTTCGAAGGCCTGAGCTACGCGCAGATCGCCGAGCACCTGGGCGTTACCGTCAGTTCGGTGCAGAAGTACATGACCCGCGCCATCGTCGCCTGCTACCAAGTGGCGTACGCAGAATGAGGCCTGACGCCCCCATCGCCCCGGCCATTGTCGAGCAAGCCAGCGAATGGCTGATGCTGCACTGGAGCGGCGAGCTGCAAGGCGAGCAACACCAGGCGTTTGCGCAATGGCAGGCGGCGGATCCGGAACACCGTCGCGCCTGGCAACGTCTGCAGCACCTGCAACAAACCCTTGGCAGCGTGCCCATCGACAGCGCCCGTGCAGTGTTGCGCGACACTCCGGACACCCAGCGCCGCGCCGCGTTGAAACTGCTCGGCCTACTGCTGGTGGCGGGCGGCAGCGGCTACCTGGTGCAGCGCAGCGAACCCTGGCAGGCAGCCTTTGCCGACTACCGCACCACCACGGGTGAGATTCGCCACGTGACCCTCAGCGACGGCACGCGCCTGGACCTCAACAGCGACAGTGCAGTGGACCTGCGTTTCAGCGCCAGCGAGCGGCGCATTCGCCTGATCCGTGGTGAGATCCTGTTGACCAGCGGCCACGACCCGATGCGTCCTTTGATCGTCGAAACGGCGGCCGGTGATGTGCAGGCGCTGGGCACCCGCTTTGCCGTGCGCGAACTGCCCGACGGCAGCCGCGTCGACCTGTATGAAGGCCGCGTGCGGGTCACCCCGGTGCATGGCCCGGCGGTGCAGATGAATGCCGGCGACAGCCTGTGGTTCGACCAGCGCCACAGCTCGGCGCTCCCGGCGACGGACGCCAATGCCAGCAGTTGGACCGAGCATCGCCTGATCGCCGAGCGCCAGCCACTGGGTGAGTTTGTGGCGCGGCTGAGTCGCTACCGCCCGGGGCTGTTGCGCTGTGATCCGGCGGTGGCCGGCCTGCTGCTGACCGGCGTGTTTCCGCTGAACGATACCGACGCAATCCTGGCGGCACTGGAGCGTTCATTGCCGGTGCAGGTGCGGGCAGTGACGCGTTACTGGGTGACGATCAAGGCGCGAGTCTGAAAATATTTTTGCCGAGTCTTGTCGGTTTGCGCGCTCCGTTCGGGATACCTCTTGAAAGCCAATCAAGAAGCGTTCTCACGGGGAGTCCTGCAATGCCGCACCACCCAATCCAACCCTTGGCCCGCGCCTTGCGCCGTGGCCTGTTTGTCAGCCTGCTGGCGACGGTGCCGCTGCTGCCGACCCAGGTGCATGCCGAAGAACGCACCGAAGCACTGCGCGCGTACAACATCCCGGCGGGTAGCCTCGATCAGGCCTTGAACCAGTTCGCGAGTGCGTCGGGCATCTTGTTGTCGGTCGATGCCTCCCTTACCCAAGGCAAGCGCACCCCAGGCCTGCAGGGAAGTTATGGCGTCGGGTCCGGCCTGGAGCGGCTGCTGGCGGGCAGCGGCCTGCTGGCGGTGCAGGCCCAGGGCGGTTGGTCGTTGCAGGCGATGCCATCCGCCGGACCGTTGCAGCTCGGCGCGACGCAGATCAGCGCCCAGCAGGCCGAGGAAAGCGCCTGGGGCCCGGTGGACGGCCTTGTCGCCACGCGCAGTGCGTCCGGCAGCAAGACCGATTCGGCGCTCGTGGAAATCCCCCAGACCATCAACGTGATCACCGCCGCCGAGATCAAGGCGCGTGGCGCCCAAAGTGTCACCCAGGCGTTGCTCTACACCCCAGGCATGACCGCCGGTGGCTTTGCCGACCGGGTCAAGTTGTTCGACGAACCCACCTCGCGCGGCTTCACCCCCACGCCCTTGTACCTTGACGGTTTGCACCTGCCCTACGGCGGCGGCAGCACGGGTGGAGCGCTGCAGATCGAGCCCTACTCCCTGGAGCGCATCGAAGTGCTTAAGGGCCCGGCCTCGGTGCTGTACGGGCAGAACCAGCCGGGCGGTATCGTCAATATGGTCAGCAAGCGCCCCAGCGAAACCCCGGTGCACCAAGTGGTGCTGGAAGCCGGCACCTACGAGCACAAGAGTGCGGCCATCGACCTCAGCGGCCCGCTGGATGAGCAGGGGCAATTCCTCTACCGCCTTACCGGCCTGGCCAACGACGGACAGGACGAGATCAACTACGTCGAGAACAAACGCCAGTTCATCGCCCCCAGCCTCACCTGGCGCCCCAACGACGACACCCGTGTGACGCTGTTCGCCCAATACCAGAAGGACAAGGGCGTGCCCGAGGCCCAAGGGTTGCCGGCGTCCGGCACCTTGTGGGCCAACCCCAACGGCAAGATCAAGCGCGATGTGTTTATCGGCGAGCCCGGCGTCAACCAGTACAACCGCGAGCAGTACGTGCTGGGCTACGAGATTTCCCATCGCCTCAACGACACCTGGACCCTCAAGCAGAACGCGCGCTACGCCGAGGTGGACGACCGCTACACCGCACCGCTGCACGGCTACCGCTTCGTCGCCAACCCGGCCACCGGTGTGCAGGACCAACGCTACCTGCAACGCTTCGGGGTGGACTGGGCGCAGAACAACAAAGTGTTTGGCGTGGACAGCATCGCCCAGGCCGAATTCGACACCGGTGCGTTGTCCCATACGGTGATCGTCGGCCTGGATTACTACCACTCCGGCTCGCTGTTTCATGGCCTGTATGACCGCAACCCGCCGGTAATCGACCTGTTCAAGCCGGTCTACGGCCAGCGCCTGAATTTCGGCCAACCGTACCGCTGGGACCGGACCCTGAGCCAGACCGGCCTGTATGTGCAGGACCAGATCAAACTGGATAAGTGGGCCCTGGTGCTCGGTGGGCGTTATGACTGGGCCAGCGTGGTGAACAAGGAGCCGCTGCAAGGCACCCGCTTTGCCAGCAAGGACGAAGCCTTCACCGGCCGCGCCGGCCTGGTGTACCTGTTCGATAACGGCCTGGCGCCTTTTGTCAGCTATTCCGAATCGTTCCTGCCGCTGACCGGCACCGACGCCCAGCGCAAACCGTTCGACCCTTCCACCGGCAAGCAATATGAAGTGGGTATGAAGTACCAGCCGCCGGGCCAGAAGAGTTTCGTGCAGGTCGCGGTCTACCAGCTCGACCAGGAAAACGTGATCACCACCAACCCCAACGACACCTTCAGCACCCAGAGCGGCGCCATGCGTTCCCGCGGCGTAGAGCTGGAAGCCAAGGCCGCCCTCAGCGACGCCTGGGAGATCATCGCCTCGGCCGCGCGCAACGACATCAAGTACACCAAGGACGAAGAAGGTCGCCAAGGCCGCCACCCCGCTGGCATCTCGCCGCTGACGGCGTCGATGTGGGTCAACTACACCGTACTGGGAGACACTCCGCTCGCCGGCCTCGGTGCCGGCCTGGGCGTGCGCTACGCGCGCCAAAGCCTGGGCGACTATTACGAAGGCGCGTTCAGCGTGCCGTCGTACAGCGTCTACGACGCCAGCCTGAGCTACGACCTGGGCACCTCGCCGCTCAAGCTCAAAGGCGTGAAACTGGCGATGAACGTGCAGAACCTCACCAACAAGACCTATGTCTCGCAGTGCACCAGCGACCTGGATTGCTACTACGGCGAAGGGCGCACGGTGGTGTCCAGCCTGACCTATGACTGGTGACTGTGTTTCTACGTCCGCAATAGCATGAACGTGGCGTCATCCTCCGTTGAGGCTCCATCAAGGGTCTGCTTTGCGATGGCCTTGAGTTGGTTCTGGGTCGAGAGTTCGGCCCAGAACCCATCGGTCGCCAAGATCCATGTTGTACCTTGGGTGATTCGCATGGATTGAATATGAGGCTCATGGGCCCGTCGGTGGCTCATGCAGTTGAGCAGCGTTTTGCGCGCGGGGCTGCTGGCGATGAATGAATGGCTCAGATCACCTTTCCAGTTGGGGCCGCAATGAGGTGGGCTCAGCCAGTTCATGCTTTGGTCTGTCTCCAGGTAACCCAGACAGCAGTCACCGGCGTGAATGGAGAGGGCCGTTTGGCCAACCACCAGCATTACGAGATAGCTGGTGGAGGCAAATGGAAAGTCTGGGCATACATTCGAGTGCACTTCGTCCAGTGAAGTCAGTACCTGTTTCAGGGCTTGATCGGGACAAGACACGACAGAAGGTTGCGCGCCGGAAAAGCACTCAAGCAGATGGTTGCTCAAGGCTCTCGCTAATTGCCCGCTGCCTGGTTTTGAGGTGCCGTCGGCAATCACGTAGAGGTACGCGCCGCAGTTCTGTGTGGAACCGCTGGCATCGCGATTTTCTGTTCTATGAGTTCCTTTGCGACTGAGGCTCGCGTGCAGGATCAAGCGGCCACTCCCAGCTTAATCAATGCCTTCAGGCGTCCGTAAATCAACGCCTCACGATCTTGATTTTGAGCGGTGCTTTGGATCACGTCGTGAAACGCGGATAACGACAATAATGCGGTGAATTGTTCGCTCACGAACTGCCGCAGGTCGATGGGTGCACACTTCACCTCTTCAATGAGTTCTTCCCTGCCGTCCAATAGCGCGATGATGTCTTCTATGTCGTTGGACATCAGCACATCGCCACGACCGCGACCCTGATAAGCCTGAAGTTTTGCTGCGAGGAACCACGGCGCGGCAAACACCTTGATAGAGGTGCCGTTGGGGAGTACGTAATCGACGGCGTTTTCCAGCCCGCCGACAAACCAGGTATTGGAAAAGCCCAATACCTTTTCATCTGTCGGCATGAAATCGACTTTCAAGGCGCCGAGCCGTAAGCGACAGGTGACGGAGTCCTGGCCAGTATTTTTGAAGCCCCTGGGTTTCAGGTTTTCTTCCAACCGATACCAGTCAGGGGTGCCGGTCAGATGAATGACCAAATCAACATCATCCGTGCCGCGAATCGATTCCAGGGTGTATTCATCGGTGATAAGCAGAACGGTGGTGCAACCGCCGACGAAGGCGACTTGCGTGCGCAACTCTTCGCCCAACGCCTCAGCAACCTCTTCAAGCATTTGCAGCATCATTGTTCTGTTGGACGTCACAGGATCCACTCCCGCAGCATGGCATCGGCCACTTTGGCTTCGCGAGGGCCCCCGATGCGGATGGCGTCAACCAGGGCCAGGAAATGATAAAGAAGCTCATCTTTCTTCACGGCGCCAGGAACGGTTTTATACAACGGTGTGATTTCCTGGCCTTTGCTTTTTCCGTATGCGTCCGGCCAGACGGGAATGAGGTCGCCGCCGCTCATCACTTTTCCCGCCAAGACTGGCGCGGCGAAGGCTGTCGGAATACCGCGAACGATAGGGCCTGGTTTAACCGGGAAAATATAGCGGATGCCGTACGTGACCAAATCAAGCAGTGCCTTGCTTCTTACCAGAGGAATTCCGTCGGTGTGGCTCGTATAGATCAAGCCAATTTCCCTGCAACGATTCAGGGATGAGGAAACCTCTGTTTTGCTTAGGCCCAACGTTGAGGACAGCGCTCTCACAGAATAGGTTTGTGAGCTGTGTACTTCAAAGTCTTCGTCTACTCCCTCCCAGCCCCGCCAGTCATCAATTGACGAAAGTTGAACAGTTTCGAAGTTTTGAATGTAATCCGGAAGGTTTTGAAACCCGAGGCTCGCGCTCTCTTTTTCCACAGAAAACACGCGTTTTTTTACGCGCTCCCCTTTGGCCTGTAGTTCCAGGCTGATCAGTTTGAACAGAATGACGATGTCTTGACTTTTCATGGGGCTCCAAAAGCGAGTGTCCTCTGTCCGCGGACAGAGGACACTTTCTGGCACAGGGCTGACACTCATGTCAACGGTTTTGCAAAAACACCACATACCCCCGAAACCACTCACTCCCCTGCAAATACCTCGGCTCCTCCCACTCTCCACCCTGAATCAAACCGATCTTGAACGGCAGCCCCATCCGGTTCATCCGTGGCAAATACGCCGCGTAATCCGGAATGCTCTGGCGCCCTTGATAGGTCTGCACCACCACCTCATCCACCACGCCCTTGAGCTGGGCGATGGCGGTGGGGTCGGCGTTGCTGCTCCAGTCCATCAGGCCGGTGATGCTCAGGCGCAGCTCAAAGGGCAGGCGCTGGCGCAGGTCGCGCAGGAAGTCGGCGTATTCGTGCAGGTATTGGGTGCGGGCGTCGAAGTCGATCTGGATGCCGACCACCGGGTTGCCTGCGTCGCGCCAGCGTTGTACCTGGCCGAGCAGTTGGGTGTAGACCTGTTCGGGCCAGCGCAGGGTGTGGGCGCGGTAGACCACCCAGACGTCGCCTCGGGTGAGGCGCGGCACGCTGATGCCTTGGGCGATCAGTTGCACACCGCGCTGGGGCGCGCGGCGGGTGGAGTTGATCTGGCCCTGGAGGATGTACAGGGTCTTGGCCTGCTTGAGTACCGGCTGCGGAGTGACGCCGCTCCACAGCCAGAAGGCGTCATAGTCGCGGGCATCGACGGCACCGAATGCCGGGCTTGCCAGCAGCAGCAAGCCCAGCCACAGGTGTTTCACCAGTAGTACTGCAGCGATTTGCCCCACTGGGTGTCGGCGAAACCACTTTTCAGTTGGCGGAACCAGGCTTTGCGCACGCCAGGTTCGACGTCCTGGCCGCCGCAGCTGTTGTAGCCGGCCGGCGCGTAGCAGTTGATGGCGCGGAACAGGGCGTAGGCCTTGTCGGTTTTTGGCGCCTTGGCGTTGCCGATCACCTGCCTGTAACCGTCGAGCCGCGAGAAGGTTTCACCCTTGAAGTCCGATGCGGTGCTGCCCAGGCTGCCAGCGGCGCGCGCCTGCTCCAGGGGCATGCCGTCCAGGCCGTTGCGCAGGATGAATTCGCCGAAGCAGTTCAGGGCCTGGGGGTTCTTCGCGTCGGTCTGCAAGGTCGCTGCGGTTTGCGCGATGCTCGGGCAGGCGTAGCCGGATTCGGCCTTGTCGCCGTTCCACTGGAACAGCTTAAGCGTCTGGCTGGCGCTGTAGACATAACCCAGGCTGGTGCCCAGTTTGTCCTCGGGGGCCTGGGGCGGCAGTTGCTTGAGGTCCTCGGCGAAGGTGGCGAACTGGCCGCGCAGCAAGTCTTTGTAGAGCAGCACGAATTGCGCGGTCTGGCGTTCCAGCGGATCGCTGGCCTGGGCGATCTGTTGGCGCAGCAGTTCAGGCCCGGCAACGTTGCGCAGCAGGATGTAGCGCACCTGCTTGGCACTGATCGGCGAATCGGCGGCGAATACCTTGGCCAACTGGCCGCTGCGCTCGTAGTTCATGGCCAGTGCCAACTCCAACTGGTCGCGTTGCAGCGGCAGTTTTGCCAGTGGCAACAGTTGCAGCCACACGGCCTCGGCGCCTTTCCAGTCTTGCTTGGCTTCCAGGGCCAGGGCGCGCAGGGTCTGCTGGCTGAAGGCGAAGTAGTTGAGGTTCGACGGCACGCTCTGCGGCAACTGCTTCAAGGCGGCGTCCGGTTGATGCTCGATGTACAGCGCACACACGGCCAGCAAGTACTCATAGAGCTCTGGCTCGCCGGCGAACACGGCCTTTTGCTTCTCAAGGTCTGCGCGGCTGATGGCGGGCTGGTTGCCGCCGCGCATCACCATCAGGTCGCTGACGAGCTGGATCATCGGGGTCTTGACCGTATCGCTGTTGACCATCAACAGCTTGAGGTCAGCTTCTTCTACCAGCTCATCCTCAGACACGTTGCGCTGCTCGTCGGTGGCCGTCAGTGCCCAGGCGAACGCGTCGGCGAGCTTGGTGTTGTCGTCGGCGAGCCAGTACACCCGGCGCAGCAGGCCGTGGGCCGAGGCCGCGTATTCGCCCTGTGGATAAGTTTTCAGGTAGGCGTTGAAACCCTGCTCGGCCGTGGCCAATGCGGGCTTATCCACACGGTCCAGGTGCGGTACGCCGTCTTCGTCATAGGTGTCGGCCTGGGCCTGGTTGAGCGCTGTGCGGGCGGTCATGTACAGCCCGGTTTCCTTCAGCCACGGCGATGGGGCGCTGCCGATGCCAGCAAAGCCCTGTGCGGCCTCGGCGAAGCGGCCGCTGTAGAAATCGGCGGCGGCTTGCAAGTAGGTGCGAAACAGTTGGCCGTCGGCTGACTGGATCTGCTGCGGCTCGGCGATCACCGGGCCATCCCAGGTGCAGGTGGTGAGCAGTTGCAGCCGCGCCTTCGCCAGCAGCTCGCGCTCGGCCGCCTGCATGTCGGCCTTGACCACTTGGCGGATAAACGCCGTGGCGCTGTCATCGTCGTTGCTGCGGCAGCGGCTGCCTTCGCCATTGAGGAACGCTTCGCCGGCGGTTTTGTACGCCTCGCGCTTGATGCCCAGGGGCGTCAGCAGGGTGTCGAGTTCGGCGGTAGGCGAATCGTCCGAGTCGGGCTCAGTCTCGGCGCTGGAGGCAGCGGCCAGGCGATACACCGGGAACGGCACCGGGCCGAACCCCTGGGCCAGGTCATCTTCGCTCAACGCCTTGGGCGCCAACGGCGCGGCCTTTTTGTCGGCCAGCAACAGGCGCAGGTTGGCCCGGCTGTCATTGCCTGGGCTCAGGAACGGCACGTTGTTGCAAGGGTCCAGGCTGTCACGCGAGACACGCCAATCGGGGTAGCACGAATCGTCGGAACTGGCCTGGGCGTGCTGGGAAATACCGGCCAGCAGGGCCAGTGCCACGGGGGAGAGAAAACCGATGCGCATGACGTGTCCTTGATCCTGGGTCCTTGGAGGGCGCCAATCATAACGTGTTCCTACTCAGGCTTCGGTGAAGCCCTACACAAATTGCTGATTTGTCGGGTGGGAATAGTGGCAATTTAATCGTGCTGCCCTAGACTGCGGTCATCTTCAGGGAGAAGCACACGCATGACGCGTCTACGTAAATGGATCTTAAGTTTTTCCTGTGTGTTGGGTGTGGCAACCATGGCCATGGCCGACGATCCGCTGTTGGATCATCCCTCCACGGCGACCGCCGCCGGCACCGACAGCGAAGCCCGTGGTGTATTACGCGCCCGCGACCAGGCGATGCTGGCCAGCGAATTATCCGGGCGCATCGTCGACTTACCGTTCAGCGAAGGCGAATCCTTCAAGAAGGGTGACACCCTGGCGCGTTTCGATTGTTCGGCCTACCAGGCCCAACTCAATGCGGCTTCAGCGGCCAGCCGCGGTGCCAGTGAAGAGTTGGCCCATAACAAGCAATTGGCCGCGCTGAATTCCGTCGGGCGTTTCGAAGTCGCCCGCGCCGAAGCCAAACTCACCGAAACCCAGGCCCAGTCCCAGGTCTATCAGGTGCAGGTCAAGCGCTGCAGCGTGCTGGCGCCGTATGACGGCCAGGTGGTGCAGCGCAAAGTGCAGCGCTATGAAAGCGTTTCCGCGGGTGCGCCGCTGCTGGAAATCGTCGACAACCGCAGCCTGGAAATCCACCTGCTGGTGCCCTCGCGCTGGATGGGCAAACTCAAGCCCGGCCAGACCTTCAGCTTCATCCCCGACGAAACCGGCCAGGCGTTCATCGCCACGGTCAAACGCCTCGGCGCGCGTATTGATGAAGGCAGCCAGACCCTGCTGCTGGTCGCGAGCCTGCCCAAGGCCGATGGCTTGCTGGCAGGCATGAGCGGCACCGCGCATTTCGAGGCAGCTAAGTGAATGCGCCCATGACGGGTAGCGCCGAGCGTTTCTTTGCCCAGTTCCTTGACCTTGAGCGCCTGGCTCGCGCCGCTCGCACCCTCGATCAATTGGCCTACAGCCTGGTGAACGACGGGCAGGCGCTGTTCGGCTTCCGCCATGCAGCCCTGTTGATCGCCGGCAAAGTGCGTGCGGTGACCGGCGTGAGCATGATCGAGCCGAATGCGCCGTTTGTGGCGTTTGTCGAGCATGCCGTGGCCGAGGTGTTCAAGCAGGGGCGGTCTGCACCTGCGACCGTGTTGCCGATGGAGGCTTTCGGTACCGCAGTGCGTGAGGACTGGCAAAGCCTGTCGGCGCCCCATGTGTTCTGGCTGCCATTGCTCGATCATCACGGCGAGGTGTTCGGCGGCATCTGGCTGGCGCGCGATACGCCCTGGAGCCCACCGGAGCAGGTGTTGCTTGCGCAATTGGGCGATACCTACAGCCACGCCTGGCTGGCCTTGCAGCCACGACGCCCATGGCGCCTGCGGTTTACCCGCAAGCGCCAGGTACTGCTGGCGGCGGCGGTGTTGCTGGGGCTGTTGATTCCGGTGCGTCAGTCGGTGCTGGCACCGGCGCAAGTGGTGCCGCTGGGCGGGCGGGTGGTCGCTGCACCGCTGGATGGGGTGATTGCCGAGTTTCTGGTCAAGCCCAACCAAGCGGTGAAAAGCGGCGATCTGCTGGTGCGCTTTGAAAGCACCACCCTCAAGGCCCAGGCCGATGTGGCCGAGCGGGCGCTGGGGGTGGCAGAAGCCGAATTGAAGGCCAACGCACAACGGGCGTTCGCCGATGCCGAGTCCAATTCGAAAATCGATTTGCTCGCCGCCCGCGTCGAGCAAAAGCGCGCCGAACGCAACTACGCCGAACAGTTGCTCAAGCGCAGCGAAGTGCGCGCCGAGCGCGACGGTATCGCGGTATTCGCCGATGCCGAGCGCTGGACCGGCAAGCCGATCCAGACCGGCGAGCGGCTGATGGATATCGCCGACCCTGGTCAGGCCGAGTTGCGCATCGAGTTGGCCGTGGGTGACGCCATCGCCCTGGCGACGGACGCCGAGGTGGCGCTGTTTCTCGACAGTGACCCGCTGCAACGCTATGCCGCTCGAGTCGAGCGTGTGGCCTATGAAGCGCAGCCGACGCCGTCCGGGCAGTTGGCCTATCGGGTCGACGCGGCCTTTACTGAATCACCGCCCCCACGCATCGGTCTGCGCGGTACCGCCAAGCTGTTTGGCCAGCGCGCGCCGTTGGCCCTGTACCTGCTGCGTCGCCCTCTGGCCGGGCTGCGCCAGAGCGTGGGCCTGTAATGGGGTTGCCCAGCCTGCGCGCCGACCTGCAGCTGACCGTCGCCGCCCCGGCCCTGGACGGCTCGCCACGTTGGACACTGGCCGACCCGCTGCGCGGCCGCTACTTCAAGTTGGGCGCCCAGGCCATGCGCCTGCTGCGTCATTGGACCCTGGGGGATGCGGCCCAAGTGCTGCACGCGGCCAACCGTGAGCCGGGCTTGAAGCTGGGCGAGACGGAGCTCGAAGAGTTGCTGGCGTTCCTGCGCGCGCATGACCTGATCGCCGCGCTGGACCCGCAGCAGCGCGCCAGCTACGTCTTGAAGTCCGCCGCATCACGCCAGAGCCTGTGGCAAAAGGCACTGCACCAATACCTGTTTTTCCGCATTCCATTGTGGCGCCCGGACGCCTTCCTCAATCGTGCCTGGCCGTGGCTGCAGAGGTTTGGCCCGCGCCTGTTGCGCTACGGGTTGCCGGCGACCCTGGGGCTGGGTGTGTTTCTGGTGTCCCGTGACTGGGAGCGGTTCCTGGCGACCTTTCCCCATCTGTTCAGCCTTGGCGGCGCCATCGCGTTTGGCATGGCGTTGTTCTTCGCCAAGCTGTGCCATGAGTTCGGTCATGCCTTCATGGCCAAGCGCGCGGGGTGTCGGGTGCAGAGCATGGGAGTGGCGTTCATGGTGCTGCTGCCGTTGTTCTACACGGATGTGAGTGATGCCTGGCGGGTCAACGACCGCAAGGCACGGCTGCTGATCGGTGCCGGTGGGGTGATGGCCGAATTGCTGCTGGCCTGCATCGCATTGCTGGCGTGGTCGTTGTTGCCGGACGGGCCGGCGCGCACCGCTGCATTCATGCTTGCCAGCGCGACGTGGATCACCACGCTGGTGGTCAATCTCAACCCGTTCATGCGTTTTGATGGTTATTTTCTGATCAGCGATCTGTGGGGGGTCGACAACCTGCAAGGACGCGCCTTCGCCCTGTGTCGCTGGCGCCTGCGCGAGGCCTTGTTCGGCTACGGCGAACCGGCTCCGGAGGCGTGGTCGCCCGCCATGCGTCAGCGCCTGTTGTGGTGGGGCTATTTGTCATGGCTGTGGCGTGCCGCATTGTTCTTCGGGATCGCGCTGGCGGTGTACCACTTGTTCTTCAAGCTACTGGGGATCTTCCTGATGTTGGTGGAGTTGGGTTGGTTTATCGTCCTGCCGATTCTCAAGGAAGGTCGTGAGTGGTGGACCCGACGTGAGCAGGCGCATACCCCGCGTGTGCTGATGACGGGCCTGGGGCTGCTGGCGCTGTTGCTGCTGGTGGCGGTGCCGTGGCGCAGCAGCGTTGAGGTGCCGGCGATGCTTGAGGCGGCGCGGGTCACGGCGTTGCATGCGCCGGTGGCGGCGCGGGTCAAGCAGGTGAATGTGGTCGATGGCCAAACCGTGGAGCGGGGCGCGGTGCTGGTGGAGCTGGAGTCGCCGGACATTGATTCGCGGCTGCTGATCGTGCGCCGCGAAATCGACATCCTGCAATTGCAGATGCGTCGCCAGGCCGGGCGCAGCGAAACGGCGGCAGATGTCGGCATTCTGGAGCAACGTCTGGCCGAAGCCGTGGCCGAATACCGTGGCTTGCAGGCCCGGCGTGAGCGACTGCTGCTGCGCGCGCCCGAGGCTGGCCAGGTGCGTGACCTGATGCCGCAACTGGTGGCCGGCCGCTGGGTGTCGACCCGCGACCCACTGGCGCGCATCGTCGAAGGCGGCACACGCCTGCGCGGTTACCTGGCCGAGGCGGATTTGTGGCGTGTGGCGCCGGGTGCCAGCGGGCGGTTTATCGCCGACGACCCGATGCGCCCGGCGTGGCCGGTGGAACTGCTGGACGTGGATGCCAACGGCGTTGCCGTCCTCGACCAGGAAGCCCTGACCTCGGACCAGCACGGGCCGATTGCCGTACGCCGTGACGAGAGCCGTCGACCGGAGCCGGTGCAGGCGCAGTATGGCGCGCGCCTGAAACTGCTCGAAGACGCGCCGGCGCCCCCCCATCCACTGCGCGGTGTGGTGGTTTTGCAGGGACGCAGTGAATCATTGCTGGGGGCAGCCTGGCGGCGCATGGCGGCGTTGGGTGTACGCGAAAGTGGTTTTTGATCCAAGGAGATGATCAATGCTGGACAGTTCGTCGTGCGCGGGTTTATCCATGCGCCCTTCACGGCCCACCGATGCGCCGTTTTTGCACAACCTGTACCGCTGCGCGCGGCCGGAACTGCAGTGGGTCGATGCCGATCCCGAGGTGATCGAGCAGATCGTCGCCCAGCAGTATCAGGTTCAGGAGCAGGGGATCGCCGAGCATTTTCCGGGAGCGATGCACTACGTGGTGGAGAAACTCGACACCCCGATCGGCGTGTTGACGGCGGACTTCGGCGCGAATGAAGTGCGCGTGCTCTATCTGGCATTTGTCCCGGCTGCGCGTGGCCAGGGTTTTGGCCGCGCAGTGCTGCAAGGCGTGCAAAAAGCCGCCGCCCAAGTGCGCTGTCCGGTGGCGACGGTGGTGTGGGCCAGCAACCCCGGTGCGCGCCAGCATTACCTGGCGCTGGGGTTTCGCGTCGAGGAAACCGTGCCGGGGGCCGAGCGGCTGGTGTGGTACCCGGGGCTCAGTTGAACACAATGTTGAAATAGCCAAGGTTCGGGTCGCGGCCCAGGGCCGGTTCCCTGGACACGAAAATCCCGTCGACGCTGCCAAGCTCTGGCAGGGCCAGGGCACACAGGCCATCGACGAAGTCCGTGGGCGCCAGGCTGCGCAGCGTGACGTTGAAGGGTGTGCGGGAGTTGTCCGGCAGGCGCGATTGTGGGCGCAGATCGACGGCCTCGATGTGCACGTGCAGCACTCGGCCATCGGGCAGTTGCAGCGGGCAGGACTGATTGATCAGGGGCTGGAAATGTTCGTTGCATACCTGTTGCAGCATGGCGCGTCTCCGGTCGTTGCGGCAGGCACCGGGGCGATTGCCCCGGTGTTGGAGCGGTTTACGGGCGGGGCGGGAAAAGCCCTGTCAGGGCGATGCTGAAATTCAGCGCGAGGTACGGTGCCATTGTTGGCAACGGCTGGTTGCCGCCTGGAACCGTCAAGTTGCCGCCCAGGGTGCTGCTGGCGCCTTTGAGGGCGACGGGTGCGCTGCCGGGATTGTCGGAGTAGATCGCCGCCGAGCCGGGGCCACCCGTGCTGGAGGCGCCGATGTAGGCATTGGTGCTGGTGGGTGTGGTGGCGGCGGCACTGGGCTCGTTGGCCAGGTTGATGGTGGTGGTGACCGTCAGGCCGGTGGTGGGGATCAGTTGGGTCGGAAGGTTGCCGCTCAGGATGTTCGATTTTTCGGTGCCGCCGACTTCACCGATGACCCGTGGCGTCAGGCCGGCACCATTGCCCATATGGATCGGTGCACGGCCTTGCAGGTTGGGTAGGGCAAAAGTGTTCTGGCCGTCACCGCCATAGACCGTGCCCAACAAGGCAAACAGTGCGTTGTTTTGCGCGATCGATACCAATTGGCCGTTGCAATAGGCCCATCCCTGGGGTGCGTAGTTGAACGCGAACATCTGAACCGTACCGAGAAAAACTTCCATGAAAACCTCTCCTGCTAAGTGTCGGATGAGATGCGCCTCGCGATGCAAACCTGGCGCACCGCCCCACAGCCTAGACGCGGGTCTGCACTTCGTCCGCTTTTTGGTCGGCTTTGGGGTAGAGGGAGGATTACACCGGCCGCCGGGGATGCTTCTGGCCTACAATCAGCGCGTTCGAGCACCCGGCCGGGTGCGGGTGTCGATTTCAGAGGGTGGTAATGGGCGTTCCGAGTCGTGATGAAACAACAAGCACCTGTCAGCCTGTCACACCTGCGCACTCTCTTTTTCAATTGCTTCGCGAACCCTGGTTACTGCCGCTCCTGGCGCTGGCCCTGGGGTTGCGCTGCTATGAGTTGACGGCAGCGGCGATCTGGGGCGATGAAGGCTCCAGCCTGCTGCTGGCCCATTACGCGCTGCCTGGCATCTGGTTCCATGCGGCCCACGATGTGCACCCACCCCTGTATTTCATGCTGCTGCACGGCTGGATCGCGGTGTTTGGCGACTCCATCCTGTCGATCCGCCTGCTCAGCGCACTGCCGGGGGTGGCCGCGGTCTTTCTGGGTACCTGGCTGGTGCACCTGATCGCCACGCGCCGGGCCACGTTGCTGGCCTGCCTGCTGCTGGCCTTGCTGCCCACGGCGGTGCGCTACAGCCAGGAAATCCGCATGTATTCACTGCTGGGTGTCTGGCTGTTGGGGGCGACCCTCGCGCTGGTGTATTGGGTGAAGGCGCCGCAGCGTTCGCGTTACCTGGTGGTCTACGCGTTGCTGATGACGGCGGCGTTCTACACCCATTATTTCGCCGCCTTGTGTGTGCTTTCCCACTGGCTGTATGTGGCGCTGCTGGGGCCCGTGCCCGGTGCACGCCAGCGTTTTATCGGCCGTCACGATTGGTGGTTGGCCAACGTCGCGATTGTGCTGCTGTTTGCGCCCTGGCTGCCGGGGCTGATTGACCTGGTACTGCATATGGAGGAGCTGAAGGCCGGCAACGATGTGGGTTGGGAGTTGCCGGTCACCTGGCGTTCACTGCCGTCGATGGTCTGGCAGCTGTTGGCGCTGGATGATGGAGAAACCATGTCGCCGTGGCTGTTGCTCACGTTGCCGACTGTGGTCACGGCGGTACTCGGTTATGTGCTGTGGAACGACCGCAGTCGCTACCGCTTCGCCACGCTGGTGGTGATCTATTGCACCTTGCCGGTGCTGCTGGTGTTTGCGATATCTTTTATTTCGCCGGTATTTATCGACCGCTATTTGACCGCACCCGCCCTGGGCTTGCCGATTGTCCTGGCGTTGGCCATCGACCGCCTGGCCCTGCGCCACAGAGCCTTGGCGGCGGTGCTGCTGGCCGTGGTACTGGGCGCTTCGGCCGTGGGGCTGAAGAATAACTACACGGTCGACCCCGATGATCAATTCAGCAACATGGTCGACTACATGAACCAGCACACCGTGGCCGGTGACCAGATAGTCCTGGGGGATATGTTCTGGTACCTCACTTGGGGTTATTACGATAAAAGCGCAACCGCGCCCCGTCTCTACACTCCACCGACGGCCAAGGGTGTATCGACCCGCCCCAATGCCTACGGCTTCGGTACCTTGATCGAGCCCGATGCCGGGGTTTATCTGGACGATTTGAACGATCTGCCCATTGGCAACGGCCGGGTATGGCTGGTGATGAGCCGGGTGGCCCCTGACGAATTCCCCTCGATTCCGAAGAACTGGCGAGCCATTGACCAGCATGCAGGCGGTGATACCCAGGCAGTTTTATATGAGGTTTGTCATCTCACCTGCACCCGGCCCTGAGGGGCGGTAGCTGTCTTTCGTCGGATATATCGCAAAGCCCCGAAAATAAAGGGCATTTATGCCGAATTAAACCAATTGATGGCAAAGTAATATTGGTTGGAAATGATTCCTTACGCTACGCTTTGTCCTACAAAGGACTGCTAGTAAGGGTGAAAGGATTGAGCCGTTTTCACTTCATTTCCGGGTTGCCGCGTTCCGGTTCGACCCTGTTGTCCGCCATTCTTTTACAGAATCCGCGTTTTCATGCGGGCATGACCAGCCCGGTCGGTGCGCTGTTTGCCGGTGTACTCGGCCAGTGCAGCGCCGGCAGTGAGTTTGGCGCGGTCATCAACACGGATGTACGACGCCGCCTGCTGGGCGGCTTGTTCGACTCCTATTACGCCGATCAGGCTGACAAGTCCGTGGTGTTCGACACCAATCGGCAGTGGTCCGCCCGTCTCCCGGCTATTCGCGATTTGTTTCCCCAGGCCAAGGTCATCGCGTGTGTGCGCAACGTTGCCTGGGTCATGGACAGCATCGAGCGGCTGTACCGCGCCAATCCCTTCGAGAATACCAAGCTGTTCAATGATGACGGTGAGCGCAACACCGTTTACAGCCGGGTCGAAACCTTGGCTCAGCGTAATCGCCTGGTGGGGTTTGCCTGGGCGGCACTCAAGGAAGCCTATTACGGCGAGCAGGCCGATTCTTTGCTGATCATCGACTACGACCTGCTGAGCCAGGCGCCTGAGCGTGTGCTGCGCCTGGTCTACGAGTTCATCGGCGAGCCCTGGTTCGAGCACGACTTCGACAACCTGGCCTATGACGCACCGGAATTCGATGACGCGCTGGGCCTGGCGGGTCTGCATAAGGTCAAGCGCAAGGTGGCCTTCGAGACCCGGCGCACGATCCTGCCGCCAGATTTGTTCGAACAGTATTCCAAGCTGTCGTTCTGGCTGGATGGCGCCTCCAGCGCCGCCAATGTGATTCGTATCAAAAACAACCTCGCGAGTCACTGATCGCGATTTTTCCTGAGTTTCAGACGTTCGATCCCGGGTGAGTCTCATGTGGTGGAATAAACAGAAGTCGCGTGGGGCATCGCAGGCAACCGCCGCAGCCCGGTCCCTGGGTTCGCCCATGATCATGTCCCTGGAACCGCGCATGTTGTTCGACGGCGCCGTGGCGGCGACGGTGGCGACGGCGGCTGATAACCACTCGACCGTGGACGCGGCCAAGCCGCCCACCGCAGACCAGCCCACTGCCGCCAAGGACACTCATGGCCAGGCGGATGCCGCCCCGGCGACTGCACCTGTTGCTGTGCCCGGCCAGGGTGTGGTGTTTGTCGACTCGCGGGTCAAGGACTTCGACAGCCTGCTCAAGGGCGTCGCTCCCGGCACTCAGGTTGTGGTGCTGGACGGCAGCAAGGACGGACTGCAACAGATCGCCGAATACCTGGGCAGCCACCAGGGCGTGAGTACCGTCGAGATCATTGCCCACGGCAATACCGGTGACTTGTGGCTGGGCAGTACCTACCTGTCGGCGGACAACGTGGCGGCGCGCGCCGATGTGCTGGGCCAGATCGGCAAAGACATGAACGTGGGCGGCGATATCCTGATCTACGCCTGCAACACTGCCGAAGGCGAGCGCGGCGTGAGCTTCGTCGATTCCCTGGCGCAGTACACCGGGCGTGACATTGCGGCCTCCACCAACCGCACCGGGCTGGGCGGCGACTGGACGTTGGAAATCGCAACCGGCGCCATCGAAAGCACGCCCCTGCTGTCGCAACAGGTGATGAACGATTACCAGTGGGGCCTGGCGACCTGGACCGCGACCAACGGCAATGATTCGGGGGTCGGCTCCCTGCGCGCGGCGCTGGCGTCCTCGCAGAACGGCGACATCGTGACCTTCAACAACGGCATGACCGTACTGTTGAACAGCCAGTTGTTGGTCACCAAGAACATCACCCTCGACGGCGACCTGAACAATGACGGCGTCGCTGAGGTAACCCTGGACGGGCAGTACAAGACCAGCGTGATCCAGGTCAACAGCGGTACCACCGTGACCTTCGACGGCCTGGTGATTACCCGTGGCCTGATTGCCGGTAACGGTGGCAATGGCGGCAGCGGTACCAGCGCGGGCAACTCGCTGGGCGCGGGGCTCAGCAACTTCGGCGACCTGACGCTGAGAAACGTCAGCGTCACGGCAAACGCGGCTTCCGGTGGCGGTGGCGGTGGCGGTGTCACCGGTGGCGCGGTCGGCGGCGCCGGGGGTGGCGGCGGTGCACTGGGCAACGGCATCGGCGGGCATGGCGGCAGCACCGGCAGTGGTACTGGCAACTACGCCGGCACCGCTGGCTCGGCCAATCAGGGCGGTACGGGAGGTGGCTATACCCTGCAGACGATGGGCGGCAAGGGCGGCTCGGGCAGCGCCGGCGCGGGCTCGACCAACCCCTACGGCTACTCCAACGGCAGCGCCGGCGGTGCAGCGGCCGTCGGTGGAATATCGATCGGCGGCGGTGGCGGCGGGGCCGGCTGGAACGCCCTTGGCGGCAAGGGCGGTGGTGCGGCGGGCGGTATCTACAATGCCGCTGGCGCCAAATTGACCATCATCGGCAACTCGGCGATTACCGGTAACATCGGTGCCGGCGGCGGTGGTGGCGGTGGTGGCTCCATCAGCAGCGGCAGCAACGCCAGTGGCGGCGACGGTGGCCTGGGCGTTGGCGCAATCTGGAACAAGGGTTCGGTACTGATCACGGCGGCCAACTTCGCCAGCCTGGGCGGTAGCGCCAACGCGGGCGCCAGCGGCAATGGCGGCCTGGCCAGCGCGGGTACAGCCGGCAACAAACCGACGGCGGCCAATGGCCTGTTCAACGATATCGGCGGTACGTCGGACAATGCCTATGTGCCGAACCCGACCGCGACCCTCGTGGTTGCAACCCCAGCCCAGCACATCGGCAGCACGTCGCAGGTGACCATTACCTTCAGCGAAGCCGTCAACGGTTTCACCCTGGCTGACCTGACCGCTGCCAACGGCGTTCTCACTAACCTGACCACCAGCGATAACAAGACCTGGACCGCGACCTTCACCCCAAACGCGAACGTCGCCAGCAGTGCCGGCCAGATCACCTTGGACAACACCGGTGTCACCAGTCAGTCGCTGGGTTTGGCAGGCATCGGCACTACCGCGTCCAACAGCTACACCGTCGACACCGAACGCCCGAGCGCGACCATCGTGGTCGACAGTCCGGCGTTGAAAGTCGGTGGTTCGTCCCAGGTGCACATCACGTTCAACGAGGCAGTGAGTGGTTTCAGTCTGTCGGACATGACGGCAACCAACGGCACCCTGAGCAACCTGACCACCAGCGACAACATCCACTGGACCGCCACCCTGACCCCGGCTGCCGGCAACAACAGCAGCGGCAACAGCATCTCCCTGGACAACACGCTCTACACCGATACTGCGAGCAACGCGGGCACTGGCACCAGCACGTCCAACGCCTACGTGATCGATACCGTGCGGCCGACCGCGGGCATTGTGGTGTCCAACACCGCGCTCAACATTGGCGGTTCGTCCCAGGTGACCATCACCTTCAGCGAAACGGTCAACGATCTGGACCTGAGCGACCTGAGCGCATCCAATGGCGTCCTGAGCAACCTGGTCCAGGTCGATGGCACCCACTGGACGGCCGTCCTCACCCCCAACAGTGGGGTTACCCACAGCGGTGACCTGGTCACCCTGAACAACACGTTGATTACCGACGGTGCGGGCAACGCCGGCAGCGGCAGCACCAACTCCAACACCTATGTCGTCGATACCCAGCGCCCGACCGCGACCATCGTGTTCGGCAGCGCCAATCTTGGGATCGGCCAGACCTCCCCGGTCACCATCACCTTCAGCGAAGCCGTGACCGGTTTTACCCTGGCCGACCTGACGGCGAGCAACGGCGTCCTGAGCAACCTGAGTACCAGCGACAGCATTACCTGGACCGCGACCTTCACCCCGACTGCGGCTGTCGTCAGCGCGAGCAACCACATCACCCTGGACAATACCGGGGTCCAGGATGGGGCGGGCAACGCTGGCAGCGGCACCACCACCTCCAACAACATCGCCATCGATGGCGTGCGCCCGACCGCCACCGTGGTGGTCGCCAACGACTCGCTGAACATCGGCGACACCTCGCTGGTAACCATTACCTTCTCGGAAGCCGTGGTCGGATTCAGCAATGCCGACCTGACCATTACCAACGGCACGCTGACGGCAGTGGGCAGCAGCGATGGCGGCATCACCTGGACCGCAACCTTCACGCCGAGCGCGAGCATCACCGACACCAGCAACCTGATCACCCTCGACAACACCGGCTACAGCGACACCGTCGGCAATACCGGCACCGGCTCCACCGACTCCAACAACTACAGCATCGACACCCAGCGGCCGACCGCGACCATCGTCGTCGCCGATCCGACACTGACGGCCGGGGAAACCTCGCTGGTGACCATCACGTTCAGCGAAGCGGTAACCGGCTTCAGCCTGAGCGACCTGAGTACCAGCCACGGTAGCCTGAGCGGCTTGAGCAGCGCTGACGGCATCACCTGGACCGCGACCTTCACGCCAGGTACGAACACCAACAGCGCAACCAATGCCATCACCCTGGCCAATACCGGTATCGCTGACCTTGCCGGCAACGCGGGGGCGGGCAACACCAACTCTGCCAACTTCACCATCGACACCGTGCTGCCCACGGCGAGCATCGTAGTCGCGAGCCCAGCGTTGAATATCGGTGGCACGTCGTTGGTGACCATCACGTTCAGCCAGGCGGTCACCGGTTTCAGCAATGCCGACCTGACCATTACCAACGGCACCCTGAGCGCGGTGGCCAGCAGCGATGGCGGCATCACCTGGACCGCCACCTTCACCCCGAGCACCAATCTTACCGACGCCACCAACCTGATCACCCTGGACAACAGCGGGGTGCAGGCGATGGCGTCGGGCAATGCGGGCAGCGGCACCACCGACTCCAACAACTACGTTATCGACACCCAGCGTCCGACCGCCACTGTGGTGGTGGACAACGAAAACCTGGGCGTCGGTGGCACGTCAACGGTGACCATTACCTTCAACGAAGCGGTGACCGGCTTCGACCTGTCCGACCTGACCGTCGGCAACGGTACCCTCAGCAACCTGAGCACCAGCGACAACATCACCTACACCGCAACCCTGACGGCGCTGGCAGGCATCAACCAGGCCAGCAACCAGATCACCCTGAATAACACCGGCGTGCTCGACACGGCTGGCAACAGCGGCTCCGGTACCACCGACTCCAACAACTATGCGATCGACAGCCAGAGGCCGACCGCGACCATCGTGATAGCCGATCCGGTGCTCGCAGCGGGTGAAACCTCCCTGGTGACCATCACCTTCAGCGAGGCGGTGAGCGGTTTCGACAACAGCGACCTGACCGTGCCCAATGGCACGTTGAGCGCGGTGAGCAGCAGCGATGGAGGCATCACTTGGACCGCGACGTTCACGCCGACCAGCAACATCAAGGACACCACCAATATCGTCAGCCTGAACAACGCAGGCTATACGGACCTGGCGGGCAACGCTGGCACCGGCTCCACCCTCTCGGGGAATTTCACCATCGACACGGTACGGCCGACCGCGACGATCGTGGTGGCGGACAACGCCCTGGCGCTGGGTGAAACCTCGACGGTGACCATCACCTTCAGCGAAGCGGTGAGCGGCTTCAGCACCGCCGACCTGACGATCAGCAACGGTACGTTGACGAACCTTGCCAGCGGCGACGGCGGCATCACCTGGACGGCGACCTTTACGCCGACCAGCAACATCACCGACAGCAGCAACCTGATCGTGCTGGACAACACCGGCGTGGCGAATGCCTCGGGCAATGCCGGCATCGGTACTACCGATTCCAACAACTTCAGCATCGACACCCAGCGGCCGACGGCGACCATCGTGGTCAGTAACGACGCCCTGAATGCAGCGGGTTCATCGGTGGTGACCATCACCTTCAGTGAAGCCGTGACCGGCTTCACCCTGGGCGACCTGACAGCCCCCAACGGCACCCTGAGCAACCTGAGCACCCTGGACAACATCACCTGGACCGCAACCCTGACGCCGAACGCCGCGACCACCCATGCCGGCGACGTCATCAGCCTGGACAACAGCCTGATCAGCGACAGTGCCGGTAATGCCGGTGCGGGGAACACCGTCTCCAATGCGTACAGCGTCGATACCGTGGCGCCGACGGCCAGCATTGTGCTTGGCAGTGCGAGCCTGCTCGTCGGGCAAACCACGACGGTGACCATCACCTTCAGCGAAGCGGTGGCCGGCCTCGACAGCAGCGACCTGAGCGTGCCCAACGGCAGCTTGAGCGGCCTGCTCAGCAGCGACGGCGGCATCACCTGGACCGGGACCTTTACCCCGGACAGCAATGTTCACGACACCACCAACCTGATCAGCCTGAACAACACCGGCTACACCGACCTGGCCGGCAACACCGGCACCGGTACCACCGACTCGGCCAACTTCAGCATCGATACGGTACGTCCGACGGCGACGATCGTGGTGGCGGACACTGCCCTCAAGGCCGGCGAAACCTCGACGGTGACCATCACCTTCAGCGAAGCCGTGAGCGGTTTCAGCAATGCCGACCTGACCCTCAGCAACGGCACACTGACGAACGTCACCTCCAGCGACGGCGGCATCACCTGGACCGCGACACTTACGCCGACCAGCAATATCACCGACACCACTAACGTCATCACCCTGGACAACAGCGGTGTCGTCAACGCCTCCGGCAACGCTGGCAGCGGCACCACAGACTCCAGTAACTACAGCATCGACACCCAGCGCCCAGGCGCGACTATTACGGTGGCCAACGGCCTGTTGGGGATCGGCCAGACCACCACCGTGAGCATCACCTTCACCGAGGCGGTCAGCGGCTTTGACCTGTCGGACCTGAGCGTGGCCAACGGTGTGCTGTCCAACCTGACCACCAGTGACAATATCCACTGGACCGCGACCCTTACCCCCACTGCGGGCATCACCGACGCCACCAACCTGGTGGTACTCGACAACAGCCTGGTCAGCGATGGCGCAGGCAACACCGGGTCGGGCGTGGCCATCTCCAATAACTACGCACTCGACGGCGACCTGCCCACGGCGACTATCTCGGTCGCCAACCCCAACCTGGTTGTCGGCCAGACCACCACCGTGACCTTCACCTTCAGCGAAAAAGTCACGGGCTTCGACCTGAATGACCTCAGCGTCGCCAACGGCACCTTGTCCGACCTGGCCACCAGCGATGGCGGCAAAACCTGGACCGCCACCCTGACACCGACGGCGAATATCACCGACCCGAGCAACTTCATCACCCTCGACACCAGCCTGGTGACTGACCTGGCAGGCAACGCCGGCAGCGGCTATGCCAACTCCAATAACTACGGGGTGAACACCACCGCCCTCACCGGCGACCCGCTGTTTCGCGTCACGGTCCCTACAGTGCCTGTGGATGCGCCGAACGTGCCCTTGCAGCCGATCATTTTTGGCCGGCCGGGTGGCGACCTGGGCTCACCGATTGGTTTCCCGCCGCTGTTTGAACAGCGTGAAATGGGCGCGGGCCTGCCGCCGATCGGCAGTATCTTCATCAACAACGGCGCGTCGTCGCCCAGCTTTATTGCCCAGGTATTCAGCACCGATGGCAGTGGTGACGGCAGTGGCAATGGCTTCCTCGGCTTCGGCGGTGGCGACGGCGGGGTGTTTGGCTCAAGCACGTTGTCGGGCCTGTTCAACCGCGATGACAGTGGCAGCGACTCAGGCTTTAAAGCGTTCGACAGCAAGTCGATCAAGGGCGGCGGTGATCCGGCCCAAGGCCTGCGCGGCGTCTTTGGCGCACCGACCCTAGGCCAGCAATTGCAACAGATCAACGACAGGGAGCATCGCCAGGTGATCGACCTGGCACAGGCACTGCAACAAGTCGGCATCAGCGAAATGCAGGCTTGAACACCACTAATTTCGACGCAGGAACAGGGGCAGTACAAGGATGAATACACGTCATAAGGTGTTCGGCGCCAGCTTGCTGGTGCTGGCGATCAGCGGTTGCGCGGTCACCAGTGAGCCGATTGAGCGCAGTGTCAGTGAGCAACGCGCCCGCAATGATCTGCAAGGCATGTACAAGGATCAGGAACCCCTCAGTGGTCCGCTTACCCTGCACCAGGCCATGGCCCGCGCAGTGAAATACAACCTCGAAGGCCGCCTGAAGGTGATGGAAGAAGCCTTGGCCAAGCGCCAGTCGGACCTGTCCAGCTTTGACATGCTGCCGCGCATGGCGCTGTCCGCCGGTTACGCCGGGCGCAACAACACCAACGCCTCCAGCAGCCAGAGCGTGCGCACTGGCACCCAGTCCCTGGAACCGTCGACCTCCCAGGACCGCGACCGCCGTGTGGCCGACTTGACCATGGTGTGGAACGTCCTCGACTTCGGCGTCAGCTACATCAGTGCCAAACAGCAAGGCGACCAGCGCCTGATCATCCAGGAGCGTCGGCGCAAGGTCATCAACACCATCGTCCAGGACGTGCGCTCGGCCTATTGGCGAGCGGTGGCAGCCGAGCGTCTGCTGACTCAGATCGACAGCCTGATGGTACGGGTCGACCAAGCCCAGACCGACAGCCAGAACATGAGCGAACAGCGTATCGGCGACCCGGTCCAGGCCCTTGGGTACCAGCGCTCGCTGATCGAAGCCACGCGCCAGTTGCAGGAACAGCGCCGCGCCTTGTCCCTGGCCAAGACTGAACTGGCGACCTTGATCAACCTGCCCATGGGCACTGACCTGAAACTCGCCACGCCGGACGATTACGTGGTGCCCCAGCTCAAGGTCAACCTGGCCAGCCTGGAACAGGAAGCCTTGGCCAATCGTCCCGAACTGCGCGAGCAGGACTACCAGACCCGTATCAGCGCCGCCGAAACCCGCAAAGCCATGCTGCGCCTGCTGCCTGGCCTGGAGTTCTCGGCCGGTGGCCACTACGACAGCAACTCGTTCCTGGTGGACAATCGCTGGGCCGACTACGGCGCCAAGATCACCTGGAACCTGTTCAACGTGATCTCCGCCCCGGCCGCCATCGACGTCGCCAAAGCCGGTGAAGAAGTCGCCACCGCTCGGCGCCAGGCCATGTCCATCGCGGTACTGGCGCAGGTCTATGTGGCCAACGCGAACTTCCAGGATGCCGTACGCCAGTTCAAGACCAACGAACAACTGGCCAATATCGACGGGCAAATCCTCACTCAACTGCGCAACCGCCACCAGGCGGCGGGCCTGGGCGAACTCGACCTGATCCAGGGCGAGCTCAACACCCTGCAAGCCGACCTGCGCCGCGACCTGGCCTACGCCGACCTGCGCAACGCCTACGGCCAGATCTTCGCCAGCGCCGGGCTCGACCCGCTGCCGGAACAACTGGACTCCGACCGCGTACAGACCATCGCCACAGCGCTGGCCAGCCGTGAGTCAGCCTGGGCCGCCGGCAACATTGTTACCGCACCGGTGCCGCGTGCCGTCGCCCAATAACCAGGTGGCGGCGCTGCGGGTGGACAACGGGCAGGTCGTGATCATTGGTTCGCCCTACGAGCCACCCCCTCCCGCTGCGCTGGTACTGGACACCGGCGCGCTGTCGGCACCGCAGAGTGTCGAGCGATTGTTGGCCTGGCTGGCGCCTGAACTAGACTCTGGGAAATCCTCTTCTTAGGAGCCCGCCATGCAATCGCCCGTGCACAGCTTGCCGTCACTGTTCAAACAGCTTGGACTGCCGGATGACCCGATCAGTATTGATCAGTTTGTGACCACCCACTCGCCACTCAAGCCGGATCTTAAATTGGCAGATGCGTTTTTCTGGACAGACAGCCAGAAAGCGTTTTTGCGCGAGGAAATTTTGGACGATGCCGATTGGGCGGAAGTGGTGGATGAGTTGAATCTGATGTTGCGGGGTGGGCGAGGGGTGTAAAAAAATCTTTTGGAAATTGTGTTTTTGTAAAAAAAAAGGTGAGGAGTAAAAAAAATCTGGGTTTTGATCGCCTGAGTAATTTTTTCTGAGGTCGCGCGATGGCCTGGACATTTTGGACCAAAACCAGCGCCGCCTGGATGGCCAGGCCGCACAGCAATCCTGAAGCCGACACCGATCCGATTGTGGGAGGGGGCTTGTCCTAATGCCAGTCAATGAAGGCTTTTTGTAGGAGCGAGCTTGCTCGCGAAAAACTCATAGGCGCCGCGTTCATTCAGGAAGCCCGCGTTATCGTTGGCGTTTTTCGCGAGCAAGCTCGCTCCTACAGGAGGCGATGTACGCTTAACTGACTGTCCTTAGGGCAAGCCCCTCCCACATTCTTCCTGTGGTGTTGTCACTGAATCGCTCCATCCATCGCTAAATTGTTTCAAAACTTGACGCAATTCGATCCCTCGGCCATATTGATAGTTAGCAAACTAACTGTATGCGAACTATCCAGTGCCTCAATCCCTCGAACAACTCCAGATGAACCTCAGCAGCAGCATGGTGGTGGGCGCCCGTAACTGGCGCAAAATCTGCCAGACCACGCTGGTCAGCTATGGCATCTCCGAAGCCTGCGCCGTGCCGCTGTTGATGATCGGTCGCTTGGGCGACGGGGTGCATCAGGTCAAAGTGGCCCAGGCGTCGGGGATGGAAAGCCCGTCGCTGGTGCGCCTGCTCGACCGGCTGTGCCATGACGGCTATGTGTGCCGTACCGAAGACATCCACGACCGCCGCGCCAAGGCCCTGAGCCTGACCGAGCGCGGTCGCGAGTTGGTGCAGGCGGTGGAGGTGCAGTTGGTGCGTCTGCGCCGCGAAGTGCTGGCGGACATTCCGACCGCCGACATGGAAGCGGCACTGCGCGTACTGCGGGCCTTTGAGGCGGCGACGCTTTGAACGGATTTTTCAGCGGCTTTCCGCCCGCCCGTGACTGGTTCTATGGGGTTCGTACCTTCGCCGCGTCGATGATCGCGCTGTACATCGCCATGCTCATGCAAATGCCGCGTCCCTACTGGGCGATGGCCACGGTGTATATCGTCTCCAGCCCGTTTGTCGGCCCTACCAGTTCCAAGGCCTTATACCGCGCCATCGGCACCTTGATGGGGGCGGCGGCGGCAGTGTTTTTTGTGCCGATGTTCGTGCAATCGCCGTACATCCTGGTGGTGGTCATCGCATTGTGGACGGGCACCTTGCTGTTCCTCTCCATGCACCTGCGCACCGCCAACAACTATGCCTTGATGCTCGCCGGCTACACCTTGCCGCTGATCGCCCTGCCGGTGGTGGATAACCCGCTGGCGGTATGGGACGTGGCCGAGGCGCGTACCGAAGAAATTTTCCTCGGTATCGCGGTCGCGGCGGTGGTGGGCGCGATGTTCTGGCCACGGCGCCTGATGCCGGTGTTCGATGGCTCGGTGGCCAAGTGGTTCAGCGACGCCCAGGTCTATAGCCAGCGCTTTCTTTCGCGCAATGTGCAGCCGGAAGAAGTCAGCACCCTGCGCGGCGGCATGGTTGCCACCTTCAACACCCTTGAACTGATGATCGGCCAGTTGCCCCACGAAGGCGCGCGGCCGCAGACGGTGCGCAACACCAAGGAACTGCGCGGACGCATGATCCATCTGTTGCCGGTGATCGATGCGCTCGACGATGCGCTGTACGCCATCGAACACCGCGCGCCGCAGTTTCTCGACCGGCTCACGCCGTTGCTGGAAGCCAGCCAGCAGTGGCTGGAGAACACTACCGAAAGCGCACCGCTGGAACGCTGGCGCGCCCTGCGTGACCAGGTCGACGCCCTGCAACCCCACGGCGAAGCCCTGGATGACCGCCACACGCTGCTGTTTTCCAACGCCCTCTACCGCCTCGGTGAGTGGATCGACCTGTGGCAAGACTGTCGCAGCCTGCAAGCCGCCATCCAGTGCGAAAGCCAGGACACCTGGCGCGCCGTGTACCGCCACTGGCGCCTGGGCCGGCTCACGCCGTTCCTCGACCGTGGCCTGATGTTCTACTCGGCGTTTTCCACCGTCACCGCGATCATCGTCGCTTCGGTGCTGTGGATTCTGCTGGGCTGGACCGACGGCGGCAGCGCGGTGATCCTGGCAGCGGTGGCCTGCAGCTTTTTCGCCTCGATGGACGACCCGGCACCGCAGATCTACCGGTTCTTTTTCTGGACCGCCATGTCGGTGCTGTTCGCCAGCCTCTATCTGTTCCTGGTACTGCCCAACCTGCATGATTTCCCGATGCTGGTACTGGCGTTCGCCGTGCCGTTCATCTGCATCGGCACGCTGACCGTGCAGCCGCGTTTTTACCTGGGCATGCTGCTGACGCTGGTGAACACCTCGTCGTTCATCAGCATCCAGGGCGCCTACGACGCGGACTTCCTCAACTTCGCCAACGTCAACCTGGCCGGGCCCGTGGGCCTGCTGTTCGCCTTCGTGTGGACGTTGATCGCACGGCCCTTCGGCGCCGAACTGGCGGCCAAGCGTCTGACCCGGTTCAGCTGGCGCGACATCGTCGGCCTGACCGAGCCCGCCACCCTGAACGAACACCGCTACCTGGCGGTGCAAATGCTCGACCGCCTGATGCAGCACCTGCCGCGCCTGGCGTTGATCAATCAGGACACCGGCAGCGCCCTGCGCGACTTGCGCGTGGCGCTGAACCTGCTCGACCTGCTGGCCTACTCGCCGCGCATCCTCGGTGTCCCGCGGGTACTGCTCAACCAAGTGGTGGAAGGTGTGGGCGGTTACTTCAAGGCCTGCCTCAAGGCGGGTGAACGCTTGCCCGCGCCCAGCGGTCTGCTGATGACCCTCGACCGCACGCGCCGCGCCCTCAACGGCCAGGGCCTGCAAGACGAAGACGATACCCGCCTGCACCTGCTGCACGCGCTGGCCGGCCTGCGCCTGGCGTTGTTGCCGGGTGTGGAATTCATTGGCGGCACGGAGATGGAAGCGCCGCTACCCGATGGAGCGCCTTTATGATCGGTGATCTGGATATCAGCGGGGTGTTCCTGCCCACGCTGCTGGTGCTGATGGGCATTACGTACGTGTTGTTTCTGGTGGTGCACGGGCTGTTGACCCGCCTCCACTTCTATCGCCTGGTCTGGCACCGGGCATTGTTCAATGTGGGGCTCTACGCGCTGTTGCTGGGCGCAGTGGACTCACTCAGTCGATACCTGATGACATGAAAAAACCTTTTTTGACCATCGGCCGTGTAGTCCTGACGTTATTGATCGTGAGCTTCGCGGTCGTCGTTGTGTGGCGCATGGTCATGTACTACATGTTTGCCCCCTGGACCCGTGACGGCCACATCCGTGCCGACATCGTGCAGATCGCGCCGGACGTGTCCGGGCTGATCCAGCGCGTCGATGTGCGCGATAACCAGTTGGTGACCAAGGGCCAGGTACTGTTTGCCGTGGACCAGGACCGCTTCAAGCTGGCCCTGCGCCAAGCCCAGGCCGCCGTGGCCGACCGCCAGGAAACCCTGGCCCAGGCCCAGCGCGAGTACAAGCGAAACCGTGGCCTCGGCAACCTGGTGCCCAGCGAGCAACTGGAAGAAAGCCAGTCCCGCGTTACCCGCGCCCAGTCGGCCCTGGCCGAAGCGCAAGTGACGGTGGATTCGGCCCAACTCAACCTCGACCGTTCGGTGATCCGCAGTCCGGTGGATGGCTACGTCAACGACCGCGCGCCGCGTACCCAGGAGTTCGTCACCGCCGGGCGGCCGGTGCTGTCGGTGGTGGATAGCAACTCGTTCCACATCGACGGCTACTTCGAAGAGACCAAGCTCGACGGCATCCACGTCGGCATGGGCGTCGATATCCGTGTGATCGGCGACAACGCCCGCCTGCACGGCCATGTGCAGAGCATCGTCGCCGGTATCGAAGACCGTGACCGCAGCAGCGGCTCGAACCTGCTGCCCAACGTCAACCCGGCGTTCAGCTGGGTGCGCCTGGCCCAGCGGATTCCGGTACGCATCGCCTTTGACGATGTACCGGCGGACTTCCGCATGATCGCCGGGCGTACGGCCACCGTATCGATCATTGGCGACAAACCCAATGAGGGAGCCCAGCCATGAAGCAGCTCTGGGCAACCGCTGCGCTGGGGTTGTTGCTGTCGGCCTGCCAAGTGGTGGGGCCGGATTACAAGCTGCCGCAAACGTCCGCCGTCAACCGCAGCGACCTGCAAGGGCAACTGGCGGCTGAGGGCAACAACGTGGTGTCGGCGCCGGTGCCGGCCGACTGGTGGAAGCTCTACAAAGACCCGCGCCTGGATGAACTGGTGCACCAGGCCATGGCCTCCAACACCGACTTGCGTGTGGCCGCTGCCAACCTGCAGCGCTCGCGTTACCAGGTGCAGCAAGCCGAGTCCGCTGGCGGCTGGAGTGCCGGCGCCAAGGCCGAGGCCCAGCGCCTGCAGGAATCCGGTGAAGCATTCTTGCTGACGGAAAAAGTCCCGGTATCGAACATCGGCAGTGTCGGTATCAGCACCTCTTACCAGTTCGACCTGTTCGGCACGTTGCAGCGCGGCATCGAAAGTGCCCAGGCCAGTGCCGACGCGGCTCAGGCTGCCGCCGATATTGCCCGCATCACGTTGGTGGCGGATGTGGTGCGCTCCTACACCCAGGTCTGCGCCGCCAACGAAGAACTGGCGATTGCCAACGAGTCCCTGGACCTGCAAGCCCAGAGCACCAAGCTGACCCAACGCCTGCGTGATGCGGGCCGTGGCGATGAAACCCAGGTCACCCGCTCGCAAACCCAGTACAAATCCTTGCGCGCCGACATGCCGCGCTACGAAGCGGCGCGCCAGGCCGGGCTGTTCCGCCTGTCGATGCTGCTGGCCAAGCCGGTGGACCAACTGCCGGCGGGCACCGGCACCTGCGCCGAGCTGCCGCACATCGCCCAACTGTTGCCGGTGGGCGACGGTGCGGCACTGCTCAAGCGTCGCCCCGACGTGCGCCAGGCCGAGCGCCAACTGGCCGCCGCCACTGCGCGTATCGGCGTGGCCACCGGCGCGTTGTACCCGGACATCGCCATCGGCGCCACGGTGGGCACCGTGGGCCTGCTCGACAACCTCGGCCAGCCCGCGACCAACCGTTGGGGCTTCGGCCCGATGATCAGTTGGACGCTGCCGACCAACGGCGCCCGTGCGCGCATCCACGAGGCCGAAGCCGCGACCCAGGGCGCCCTGGCGCATTTCGACGGGGTGGTACTCAACGCCATCCGCGAAACCCAGACCGGCCTGGCGCAATACACCGCTGTGTTGCAACGGCGCGAGGCGCTGGCTGACGCCGAGCAATCGGCCCAACAAGCGGCAGACCAGACCCACCGGTTCTTCCAGGCCGGCCGCGAATCGTTTCTCGCCGACCTGCAAGCCACCCGCACCTACACCACGATGCGCGCGCAACTGGCGGCGGCGAACACTGAGGTTGCCATGAGCCAGATCGATCTGTTCCTGGCCCTGGGCGGCGGCTGGGAAAGCGGACGAACGCAAGCGTCACAGCCCGGCAAACCCTGAGCGAATGACTATGCTTTGTCAGGTGGAGCGCACTGCGGTTTGACGGGCAGGTGCTCCCCTGACACTGCTCGCGTTTGCTCATGGGGATTCCAATAATGAAAAACCCTTATGCTCCCGCTTTCTGGTGCGTGCTCTTCGCACTGGTGTTGTTATCGGCCGCGTATTTTTACGGCGTCATGCTCTCCCATCAACTCGACAAGGCCATGGTGTTTCTCGACAGCGCCTGCCTGGTGATCGGTTCCTTGTCCATCGGCGTGGTGGCCTGGGCGTCCTACCAGAACCAACGGGTGAAGAAAAAACTCCTCGAACAAGGCAAGACCCGCGTGGCGATCTGGGACACCAAGGTCGCGCTGCGTCGGGTCGAAACCGTGTTCGACCGCTATTTCTGGGGCAGCTACTGGCAGCCGGGGCGTACCTTCCAGGAAGTCATGGGCGACCTCACCGGCACGCCCTTGGAAAAAAGCCTCGAAATCCTGAAAAAACAGTGTGTGTTGCTTGATCGGCAGGTCGCCGATGGCAGGCATTGGCTCAATAATGCGCGGGAATTGTCTGACGTTGCCACGCAGATGGCCCGTGAACGCTACCAACTGGACTTCTGCGACCCCAAGTCCGACACCCCCGGCAATGCGGTGATACACCGCGAGTTTGAGGTGCTGGTATACACCTGGACCGCACGCCTGAAGACCTTCGACCACCAGCTCGACGAGATCGAATTGGAGTATTCGTGAACCAACGGCGCGCCTGACCCCTCTGAGAAAGCTGGGCCGTTCGCGGCAGCCAGTGCTAATCTTCCCCCGTTTTCGGCGGGCTTGAGCCAACCCCAACAGGGTTCAAGGAAGACAGCCCACTTCTCACAGGATTTGATCAGGTCACTTCATGAATAAGCCAGCAGTCGTTCTTTTGGGTTTTGTTGTCGCCGTAGGCGTCGTCAGTGCAGGCGGCGCCTGGTACACCGGTAAACAACTGGAGCCGGTGCTGCAAACCGCGATCCAGAACGCCAACAAGGAACTGCAGACGTCCATGGCCGGCGTCGACGGCACCGTGGCCCTGGAGCTGGTGTCCCTGGACCGTGGCGTGTTCAGCAGCACCGCCCATTACCGCTTGAAAGGCCAGGGTTCGGTCTTCGGCGAAGAAAACCCTAATCCGGAATTGCTCTTCGTCGACCATATCGAACACGGCCCGCTGCCGTTCTCGCGCCTGGTGACACTCAAATGGCTGCCGGTCATGGCCACCAGTCACTACGAACTGGAAAAGAACGCCACCACCGAGAAGTGGTTCGCCGCCGCCAAAGACGTGTCGCCGCTCAAAGGCGTGGCCAATATCGGCTATAGCCGCTCGGTCAACGGCAACATCGAGTTGCTGCCCCTGGAGTTCAAGGACGCCGCAGCGTCGGCGAGCTTCTCCGGCGCCAACCTGAACTTCGACAGCACCGCCGAAGGCCAGAAGGTCAAGGCTGACGGCTTCATGAACAGCTTCAAGATCGCCGGGCAGGATGGCAAGGGCGAACACTTCGAAGCTGAATTGTCTGGCCTGACCATCGCCAGCAATCTGGAAAAATCCACCTTTGGCTTCTACACCGGGCAAAACACCGTTGAGCTGACCGACAGTAAGTTCACCTTCGGCCCGCAGAAAGCCGTATTGACCGTCAAAGGCTTCGAGCAGAAAGACTCCAGCGAAACCAAGGACAACAACCTGGCCGGCCGCGTCGACTACAAGATCGACGAGATCGGTTACCAGGGCAAACCCGTGGGTTCGGCGGCCATGGCCCTGAGCATGAAGAATGTCGACATCCCGGCCATGCTGGTGCTGACCAAGCTTTACCAGGACAAGATGCAGCCGGTGCAAGCCGCTGCCGCAGCCGGCGAGCCCGCACCTGAGTTGCAACTGACCGAAGCCGAGCAGGCCCTGGCCGAAGCGAACGTCAACCAGGTACTGGCCGCCAAGCCGCAAGTGGCGGTGGAAAACCTGTCCCTGAAAACCTCCCATGGCGAAAGCAAGTTCAACCTGCTGGTGGACCTGGCCAAGCCGGCGTCCATGGAGCTGCCGCCGGTTGAACTGGGCAAGCAGATGATTGCCCTGCTGGATGCCAACCTGACCCTGTCCAAGCCGATGATAGGTGACGTTGCCGCCCTGCAAGCGCAACTCGGTGGCGTCACCGACCCGAAAGCCATCGAGCAGCAGTCGCAGATGGCCGCTGAGATGGTCAGTGGCATGGCGGTTGGCACCCAGTTGGCAACCCTGGTCGGTAGCGACGTGGTGTCCAAGTTGCACTACGCCAACAATGAAGTGACGTTCAACGGCCAGAAGATGACCGTCGAGCAGTTCATTGGTTTTGTGATGGCCAAGGTCGGCGCGGTCAGCGGCGCGCAGTAAAGATTTTGCCATCGCCCGGAAATAAATAATGGGGGAGCGGGAGTGCCCGCGATAGGGGTCAAACAGTCGGCGCCCGTGCCGGCCGCCAGCCGTTGTCGCAGGCAAGTCCGCTCTCTCGTTCACATTTCAGGCGGCTGGCCAATTCTGAACAATTGTTCTGAATTGGTCTTTTTCCTACGTTCCTAAGAGATAGTTCGCATAGGAAAGCTAGGCCGGGTCATTAGACGCCGGCACCCTGCAGCAATTCGCTCAGGACCACCTATCGTTACAGCTTTCCTTGTGTAAGGAAGCTCACGATATGTTGCGAAACCTACCACTCAGTGCATCAGGCCGGTTGCGACTGCTCATCGGTGCAGCCTTATGCAGCCAATTGCTGATGCCCGCCTTCGCCATGGCCGATCCGGCCTACGACGCCCTGATCATCCAGGCGCGCAACGGCAACTTCACCCCCGCCCTGACCCAATTGCGCCAGTTGTCTGCCGAACGCCAGACGCCAGGCCAGGTCAGCGATCATCTGGTGATCGCCGGTTGGGCCGGCCAGGACGCCGAAGTGTTGAAGGTGTACGAGGCTCAGGGCAAACATATCAACCTCAGCACCCAGGCGCTCGCCACCGTCGCGCGTACCTACCGTAACCAGAAGCAATGGGCCCAGGCCGAGGCGGTCTATCGCCAGGCGCTGCTGCGCGAACCGAATAACGTCGACCTGCAACTGGGCCTGGCGCTGACCCAGGCCGATGGCGGCAAGGCTGACGAGGCGGTGCAACGCACCCGAGCATTGGTCGCCGCCAAGCCCGATGACCCCAACCGCCGCATGGCCCTGGGTTATGCGCTGACCCGTGCCGGCTTGAACTACGACGCGCTGTTTGAGTTCGACCAGGCGTTTATCCGCGCCGGCGACAAGCCTGAAGTGGCCCGCGAATACATCGTCGCCCTGCAAAAGGCCCGCCTGCCGGAAGCCGCATTGCGCCTGTCGGCCCAGCGTCCTGGCCTGCTGGACCCGGTGACCCAGCGCCGCCTGGAAGGCGACCTCGCTGCCGAGCGTGTGCGCATGGCCGAGTTCGCCACCCGCAGCGAAAAAGAACGCTACGTGATTGCCGACCGAGCCCTGGCCGATTACGACAAACTGCTCGCCCGCTGGACCCCGGACGCCACCGCCCATGACGATGTGGTGCGCTGGCGTATCGACCGCCTGGGCGCACTCAAGGCCCGTGCGCGTACCGCTGAAGTGATCCGCGAGTACGAAGTGCTTAAGGCCGAAGGTGTGCAACTGCCGACCTACGCCGTGCGCTGGGTGGCCGCGTCCTACCTCGACCAGCGTCAGCCGGAAAAAGCCGAGCCGCTGTATCGCCAGGCCCTGAGCGCCACCGACGCCGAGCCCGATGATCGGGTCGAAGACACCACCGCGCTGTTCTACGCCTTGCAGGAAAGCGATAAAGCCGAGGACGCCAACGAGGTCGCCAAGGGGCTCGCCAACAGCCAGAACCCGCGGGTCGAACTCAAGGGCTTGCCCATCGGCAACCCTAACGACGCGTGGATGGACGCTCAGCAGCTGTCGGCCCAGGCCGGCGTCTACGGCGGCGACCTGCCGGGCAGCGAAGCCGGCCTGGAAGCGCTGGTGGCAAAAGCCCCCGGCAACGTCGGCCTGCGCCTGGCCCAGGCTGACATGTACCGCGCCCGTGATCTGCCTCGGCGCGCCGAAGGTATTCTCAAGGAAACCGAAGCCCAGGCCCCGCGCGACACAAACCTGGAAGTGAGCCAGGCCTACACCGCCATGGACCTGCAGGAGTGGCGCCAGCTCGACGTGCTCACCGATGACGTGGTCGCCCGCAACGGCGATAACCGCCAAGTCCAGCGCCTCAGCCGCCTGCGCGATGTGCATGACATGGCCGAACTGCGCGTGGAGGCGTACACCGGCAAAAGCTTTGGTGGCGGCAATGACAGCGAAGCGGGCGCCGTCGCGGGTAGCCGCGATTGGGGCATCGAGAGTCGCCTCTACACCCCGCCCATCGACGAAGACTGGCGTGTGTTCGCCGGCGCCGGCTACGCCAAGGCCGATTTCAGCGAAGGCACGGGCCAGCATCGCTGGCAGGTCGTGGGTGTGGAGCGGCGTACCCGCGACATGACCATTGAAGCCGAGGTGTCCAACCACTCCTACGGCGATGGCTCCAAACAAGGCGCCGCCGTGTCGATTGCCCGCGACATCAACGACAACTGGCAATACGGCGGCAGCCTGGGCTACCTCCTGAGCACCACGCCGCTGCGGGCATTGAATGACGGTGTCACGGCCAACGGCGGCAGCGGCTTTATCCGCTGGCGCGCCAACGAAAGCCGCGAATGGAAACTGACCCTCAGCCCCTCCCATTTCAGCGATGGCAACGACCGCTTCGAAGCCTTGCTCAGCGGTCGCGAAGGTCTCTACAGCTCGCCGAAAGTGCAAGTGGACCTGGGCCTGGAAGTCGGCGCCAGCCGCAACAGCAAGGAAGACACGGTGTACTTCAACCCGAAGTCGGATTTCACCGTGTTGCCCGTCCTCAACATCAACCATGTGCTCTATCACCGCTACGAGACCCAGTGGAGTCAGCAGTTCCAAATCGGTGCGGGTACGTATAGCCAGCGGGATTATTCCACCGGTGGCATCGGTCTGGTGGGCTACGGCCAACGCTTTCGCTGGAACGACGTTCTGGACGCCGGCGCCAACCTGAGCCTGATCAGCCGACCTTACGACGGTGATCGCGAACGCGATCTGCGCCTGCTCGTCGACCTCACTTACCGTTTCTAAAAGAGCCTGACCATGACCTTCCTCAGCCGTTGCTTGTTGGTTCTGGGCGTATTGCTGGCCAGTGCCTGCGCCCAACAACCCGCACCTTTCACTCCACCCGCCGAGCGGCCGACACCGGCCAACGAAGTGGCGTGGCCGAAAAACCACTTCCTGGGCATTGCCTACCATGACGTGTCGGACCGCGATCCTGACCAGGCCGTGGTGGCGGTGCGCACCGAGCGTTTGATCGAACAACTGGCCTGGCTGCGGGAGAACGGTTACCAGGCGGTCAGCGTTGACCAGATCCTGGCCGCCCGGCGTGGCGGCCCCGCGTTGCCGCCCAAAGCCATCATGCTCAGCTTCGACGATGGCTACTCCAGCTTCTACACCCGCGTGATGCCGATCCTGCGCGCCTATCACTGGCCGGCTGTGCTGGCGCCAGTGGGCTACTGGATCGACACGCCGATGAACAAACCGGTGGACTTCGCTGGCTCGCCACGACCACGCGGGGAGTTCCTCACCTGGCAGCAGATCCGCGAAGTGTCCCAGTCCGGCCTGGTGGAAATCGCTGCGCACACCGATGCCAGTCACACCGGGATCCTGGCCAACCCCCAGGGCAACCTCGAGCCGGCGGCGACCTCGCTGCGCTATGACCCGGCCACGGGCCGCTATGAAACCCAAGCGCAGTTCCAGGCGCGGATCCGGGCGGACGTCGCGGCGATCACCCACAAGATCCAGACCGTGACCGGCAAGAAGCCTCGGGTATGGGTATGGCCGTACGGCGCCGCCAAGGGCACTTCCCTGGCGATCGTCGGCGAGCAGGGCTACCAGATGGCCCTGACCCTGGAAGACGGTCTCGACAGCTCCGATGACTTGATGAACAGCCCACGCTTCCTGGTGGCCTCCGACCCGGACGGCGAACATTTCGCCAACAGCATCGTCGCCGTGCAAACCCCGGCACCGCTGCGGGTGCTGCATGTGGACCTGGACAACGTCTACGACCCGGACCCGGCCCAGCAAGCGCGCAACCTCGACCAATTGGTGCAGCGCGTAGTGGACATGGGCGCCGGTACGGTGTTCCTGCAAGCCTTCGCCGACCCCAAGGGTGATGGCCTGGTGCACGAACTGTACTTCCCCAACCGACACTTGCCGGTGCGCGCCGACCTGTTCAACCGCGTCTCCTGGCAGTTGCACACCCGTGCCCATGCCGCCGTGTATGCGTGGATGCCGGTGTTGAGTTTTGCCCTTGACCCCAAGCTGCCCCGCGTAACGCGCTGGGACCCGGAAACCGGCAAGGTCGCCACCGACCCCGACCAATACAAACGCCTGTCGCCGTTCGACCCGCAGGTGCGCAAGATCATTGGCGAGATCTATGAAGACCTGGCGCGCAACAATGCCATCGACGGCGTGCTGTACCACGACGACGCGGTGCTCTCGGACTTCGAAGACGCCAGCCCCGCCGCGCTCAAGGCCTATGCCGCCAACGGCCTGCCGGGCAGCATCGAGGCCCTGCGCGCCGACCCTGCGGTGATGCAGCGCTGGACGCGCTTCAAGAGCCGCTACCTGATCGACTTCACCAAAGAGCTGACCGCCAAGGTCCACGCCATCGGTGGGCCGCAGGTGCTGACCGCGCGCAATATCTTCGCCGAGCCGATGCTCAACCCGGCGAGCGAGGCCTGGTTCGCCCAGAACCTCGATGATTTCCTCCAGACCTATGACTGGACCGCGCCGATGGCCATGCCGCTGATGGAAGGCCAGGAGTACAAGACCTCCAACGCCTGGCTGGAGAAGCTGGTGGCGACGGTCAAGGCGCGTCCGGGTGCGTTGCAACGCACTGTATTTGAACTGCAGGCCAAAGATTGGCGCACCAAGGCCGCACCCGATATCGGCGGTGCGCAGATGGCTGAATGGATGGGTGTGCTCAAGCGCCAGGGGGTCACGAGTTTTGGTTACTACCCGGACAACTTCCTGGAAAACTCCCCGGACCTGAAGACTGTGCGTCCGGCCCTTTCCAACCAATGGAACCCTTGACCATGTTCGACAGAATCCTGGCTTTATTCGTGCTGGCACTGGTATTAGGCGTGCCCCTGGGCCTGATCTTCCTGGTCACCGGGCAGTTCCTGATGGACTTCGTGTTTTTCTACCCGCTGTTCATGTCGGCGCTTTGGATCGCCGGCGGTTTGTACTTCTGGCTGCACTGGGAGCGCCACTGGCCCTGGGACGAAGACACCCCGGCGCCAACCCTGGCCGGCAACCCGCTGATCTCGATCATCATCCCTTGCTACAACGAAGGGGATAACGCCGCCGACACCATCCATGCGGCGCTGGGTCAGCTGTACCCGAACATCGAAGTGATCGCCGTCAACGACGGTTCCAAGGACAACACCGCCGCCGTCCTCGACGCCCTGGCACTGGAGCATCCGCGCCTGCGGGTGCTGCACCTGGCGCAGAACCAGGGCAAGGCCGTGGCCTTGCGCATGGGCGCCGTGGCCGCGCGCAGCGAATACCTGGTGTGCATCGATGGCGATGCGCTGCTGGATAAAAACGCGGCGGCGTATATGGTCGCGCCGATGCTCGACAACCCACGCCTGGGCGCCGTCACCGGCAACCCACGTATCCGCACACGCTCGACCTTGATCGGCCGCGTGCAGGTGGGTGAATTCTCCTCGATCATCGGCTTGATCAAGCGCACCCAGCGTGTATTCGGACGGATCTTCACGGTGTCCGGTGTGGTGGTGGCGTTCCGTAAAAAGGCGCTGGACCGCATCGAGTACTGGAGCACCGACATGATCACCGAGGACATCGATGTCAGTTGGAAGCTGCAACTCGATCACTGGAGCATCTTCTACGAGCCCCGCGCCCTGTGCTGGATCCTGATGCCCGAGACCGTCGGCGGCCTGTGGAAGCAACGCCTGCGTTGGGCCCAGGGCGGTGCCGAAGTGCTGTTCAAGAACATCCGTGGCATCTGGCAATGGCGCCACCGCTACCTGTGGCCGCTGCTGTTCGAATACTGCCTGTCCACCGGTTGGGCCTTTACCTTCATGTTGTCGGTGATCTTCTGGGGCGTGGGCAAATTCATCCCGATGCCACAGGCCATTGCGGTGGACTCACTGATGCCACCGGCGTTTACCGGACTGGTGCTGGCGATGGTGTGCCTGTTGCAGTTTGCGGTGAGCATCCTGATCGACCGCCGCTACGAGAAAGACCTGTGGAAAACCCTGTTCTGGACCGTGTGGTACCCGATGGTGTTCTGGCTGGTCAGCCTGTTTACCACCCTGGTCAGTTTTCCCAAGGTGCTGTTCAACCAGCACCAGAAACGTGCGCGCTGGGTCAGCCCGGATCGCGGTATCAAACCGGCTGAAGAGGAGGCGTGAGCATGAAACTGGTCAGAACTCGCCAAAGTACCGTGATGTGGATCATCGACGTGATCCTGACCTTGATGGCCTGGGCCGGACTGGTCTGGCTGCTGGCGCGCGGGATCAGCTCGATGCTGGACACCCGCGGTGGCCCACGCATCGAGGCGCCGATCTTCGCGGCGCTCAATACCCTGCAGATCTACCTGTGGATCGCGTTGTTCAACGCCGTGATCCTGGTCACCTGGGCACGCTACCAGCAACGCAAGGGGCGCAAGTTCGCCCAACGCCGCGCCGAGGCCAAGGCCCTCACCGACCAGAACCTGAGCGACAGCTTCAGCCTCGCCGAGGGCGACCTGGAGCAACTGCGCCGGCCTGGCGTACTGGTGATCCACAACGACGAAGACGGCGGCGTGTCGGAAGTCAAAGCCCACGTCTCCCGCGACGTGGAAAAACCAGGCTTGACCCTCGTGCCTGGCGCGTCTCAGAACAAAGACGCCAGCTAAGGCTGTAAACCCAATCCAATGTGGGATTCACTGTAGGAGCGAGCAAGCTCGCTCCTGCAAAAGCCTTAACTGACTGGCATTAGGGCAAGCCCCCTCCCATAAGGGGCTCTCACCCTGCCAATACCGGTTATTGCGATCCAATTCACAAAACCCCCGCGAACTTATCGGCTTTTTTCGGTACTAACTTATCTCGGAAAGAACTTGATGGCCAAATAATGGCAATTCCAAGTTCTCCGACGAATAGCCATCAAAACAGCTGCCGCCTGTCGGACTAATACTTGGCGTTAAACCTAGGCAGTCTGTTTTATTGTTATTAATCAATTAGTTGCGTGATTAACTAGTACGCAAGTGCAACTAACCCAGTTTCTTGGGCTGGCGCACTTTCGATGTTAGTTTCCCGGCCCTTGAATTTCGACGGATCGAACATGTCTTTGTTATTGCCACGGACTCGGTATTTTCTATGCACTTTGCTGCTCGCTTATTTGAGCGCAAACAGTGCCTTGGCCGCCCCTACGCCGGGTGATCAGGACCTGATCCGCGACCGGCAGAACCGCCTCCTCGAAGAGCAGCGCCGGCGCCTGGAAGAACTCCAGGACCTGCCCGGCAAGAGCAACCAGCCACAGGCCCCGGCACAGCCTGCGGACTCACGTTGCTTCCCCATCCAGGACATCGAGCTCAAGGGCGCCGACAGCCTCTCCGCTGCCGACCGTAACCGCCTGCTTAAACCCTATATCGGCCAATGCCTGGGCGTTACGCAGCTCAATGAACTGCTCAAGGTCATCACCGACGACTACATCGCCAAGGGCCGCGTCACCAGCCGTGCCTACTTGCCACAACAGGACCTTTCCAGCGGCCATCTGCAAGTGCTGGTGGTCGAAGGCAAACTCGAAGGCATAAAGGGCGCCCAGGGCAGCACGGTCACCGACCGCGAGCTGGCCATGGCGTTTCCCGGCAAGGTCGGCGAGGCCCTCAACCTGCGCGAAGTCGAGCAACTGGTGGATCAACTGAGCCGCTTGCCGTCCAAGCAGGCGCAAATGGAACTGACCCCCGGCACCCAGATCGGCGGCAGTGAAGTGCTGGTCAAGAACCAGCCGCAAAAGCCCTGGCGCGCCAGCCTGTCGCGCAATAACGACGGCCAGAAAAGCACCGGCGAACAGCAGTGGGGCGCGGGCCTTGAGTGGGACAGCCCGCTGGGCCTGGCCGATCAACTGATCCTGCGCGGCGGCCACGATGCCATCAGCGACCACCAGAAAACCTCGAAAAACAGCATGCTCTACTACAACGTGCCGTGGGGCTGGTGGAACTTCAGTTACACCTACAGCGAGAGCGAGTACCGCACGCCGGGCGACCTTGACGGCTACAAGTACAAGCAAACGGGCGACAGCCAGAACCACCAGCTGCGTGCCGAGCGCGTGGTGCATCGCGATGACGTGAGCAAGACCTCGGTCAACGTCGGCTTGACGCATCTGCGCACCAACAACTACTTCAACGACGAGCGCCTGGACGTCAGCAGCAACCGCCTCAGCGAGTTCCAGGTGGGCATCAACCACGGGCGCCGCATCGGCAATGCCTTCGTCAACCTGGATGTCGGCATGCAGAACGGCACCGGCGCCTTTGACGCCCAAAAGGATGACCAGGAACGCATCCGCGGCAACCTCACCCCAACCCCGCGCTACCGCAAATACACCGCCACAGTGAGCTACCTGCAACCCTTCACGCTGTGGGGCGAATCGTTGAGTTTTTCCAGCCTGGCCACCGGACAGCGCAGTGAAGACGTGCTGTACCCGGCGCAACGCATGAGCCTCGGCGGCTCGTACTCGGTGCGCGGGTTCAAGGACCAGCAACTGACCGGCGACAGCGGCGGCTACTGGCGCAACGAAGTGCGCTGGGCACGCCCGGTGACCCTCGACTGGATGCGCCCGGCCTTCGCCGAATACGGCGCCAGCGTCGGCTATGACCAGGGCGTGATTCGCAACGATCGCTACAACGATGACCAGCACGGCAGGGTGTCGAGTAACTCCCTGGAGCTGTTCGCCCGCGGCAAAAACGTCAGCACCAGCGTGACCTTTGCCCACTCCCTGGAGCGACCTGGTGTGATGACCGAGCGCGAAGCGCCGATCTATTTCCGCCTGGATTTCTACCTGTAATTCAACACCCGCAGCCTTTGAGATTTTGAATATGGACGTTCGCCCCGTTACTGCCCTGAAAACCCTGAGCCAACGCGGCCTGGCCTTGATCCTGGCCAACGCGCTGTTCTGGCAGCCACTGCTGGCCCAGGCCGACGGGATCGTGGTCAGTGGCCCGGGCACCACGCTTGGCCAGGCCGGCAACGGCGTGCCGGTGGTGAACATCGCCACCCCTAACGGCAGCGGCCTGTCCCACAACCAGTTCAAGGACTACAACGTCGGCCCCAACGGCGTGATCCTCAACAACGCCAACAGCATTGTGCAAAGCACGCAACTGGGCGGGATCATTGTCGGCAACCCGAACCTCAAGGGCGGCGCGGCGAATGTCATCCTCAACGAAGTCAAAGGCGGTAGCCCCAGCCAATTGCGCGGCTACACCGAAGTGGCGGGCCAGTCGGCCAAGGTCATCGTCGCCAACCCCTACGGCATCAGCTGCAACGGTTGCGGGTTCATCAACACCCCCAACGTCACCCTGACCACCGGTAAACCGGTGATCGATCAGGCCGGGCAACTGAAAAGCTACCAAGTCGACGGCGGCGCCGTGACCATCGATGGCAAAGGCCTGAACGCGAGCAACGTCGACCACTTCGAGATCATCACGCGTTCGGCCAAGATCAATGCGCAGATCAACGCGAAACAACTCACGGTGATCGCCGGGCGCAATGACGTCGATGCCCAAAGCCTGAAAGCCACCGCGCGCGCCGACGACGGCAGCACCAAGCCGGAACTGGCCATCGACTCGTCGGCCTTGGGGGGCATGTATGCCGGTGCGATCAAACTGGTGGGCACCGAAGCCGGTGTGGGCGTGAAGCTCGACGGCACACTGGCCGCCAGTGGTGGTGATATTCAGCTCGACGCCAACGGCCACCTGAGCATGGCCCAGGCCGCCGCCAGCGGTGCGGTGGACATTAAGGCCGCGAGCCTGGAGACCAAGGGCGCTGTGTACGCGGGCACCACCCTCAAGGCACAGACCAAGGGCACCCTGAAAAACAGCAAGACCCTCGCCGCCCGCGACAGCATTGCCCTGGCCAGCAACGGCCAGCTGACCAACAGCGGCATCATCGAAGCCGGGGTCAACCCCGACAACACGCGCAATGCCGGTGGCGACGTCACCCTCGACAGCCAGCACCTCACCAACACCGGTACGGTGATCGCCAATCGCAACCTCACCGCCACCGCGCAAAGCCTGGATAACCACGGCGCTACCTTGAGCGCCAAGCAGGCGCTGAACGTCACCGCCGCCAGCGTCGACAACCGCAACAAAGGTCGCCTGCTCAGCGATGGCGCACAGACCCTCAACGTCAGCGGCCTGCTGGACAACAGCCAGGGCGGCATCATCGACAGCACCGGTGCGTTCACCCTTAACGGCAATACCCTGGATAACAGCGCTGGTAACCTGACCGCTGGCGGGGCGATCACCCTGGATTTGATCGGCGACCTGATCAACCGCAACGGCAAGCTGGCCAGCGCCGGGCCGCTGCTGATCCAGCGCGCCGCGCACATCGATAACCAGGGCGGCAAGCTCGCCAGCCAGGGCTTGCTGACGGTATTCGCCAACAGCATCGACAACCGTAACACCGGTACCCTGGCCGCCAACGATGGCCTGGCCCTGACCACCAGCGGCCTGTTGCAAAACAGCGGCAACGGCCTGATCCACAGTGAAAAGTCTGGCGTGACCATCACCGCCGGCACCCTCGACAACAACGGTGGCCGCATCGCCGCCAAAGCCGGTGATGCGCAGATCGACGCTACGGATTTCAACAACGGCAGCGGCGCGCTGTTTGCTCGGGATCGCGTGCACCTGACCGGTAAGAATGTGGATAACGGCGGCGAGATCGCGGGTAACCGCATCGACGTCAGCCTGAAGGGCGCACTGACCAACCGTGGTCTCATCGAAAGCGCCACGGCCCTCGATGTCGAGACCGCCAGCCTGAACAACAGCGGGCAAATGCGTGCGTTGGGCACCAGCGGCAAGACCCGCTACGCCATCGGTGGCCTGCTCAACAACAGCGGTAGCCTGGAGACCGCCAACGACCAATTTAGCCTCGCCGCCACCCGCTTCCAGAACACCGGTGGCAAGGTGTTGCATGTGGGCACCGGGGTGCTCGACCTCAGTGGCATCAGCCTCGATGACGTGGGTGGCAGCCTGGTCACCAACGGCGACCTGACCTTCGACAAAGTCAATTGGACCAACAGCACCGCGATCCAGGCCGGGCGCCTGACCGTCAACGTGGATAACCTGCAACAGACCGCCACCGGCAAACTGCTCGGCACCCGCGCCCTGGTCGGCAGCGGCAAGGACTGGACCGTGGGCGGCAGCGTCGCCAGCCAGGGCAGCCTGGATCTTTCGGTGGGCAACCTGCTCAACGACCACGGCCTGATCTTCAGTGGCGGCGACCTGAACCTCAAGGTCGAGCGCCTGAAAAACCTCGGCGCCACGATCTACGCCATGGGTAACCTGCGCGTCGACCGCGACGGCCAGGGCGGCTTGGCCACCAGCATCATCAACAGCTCGGGCACCATCGAGAGCGAGCGCAACCTGGTCCTGGCCGCCAGCACGATCCAGAACATCCGTACTGTGCTCACCACCGAGTCCGGCATCTACAGCGCCTCCATCACTCCCACAGCCTGCATCTTTCGCGTGACCGGTGGCGACTGCGAAGGCGGCAAGCAAAACCGGCCGTTCCAGATTACCCAGCGTGATCACTTCATCGTCAGCGATGCCACGGCAGCGTCCAGCATCACCTCGGGCGGCAACATGCTGCTCACCGGCGGCGAACTGCTCAACAGCAGCAGTAGCATTGCCGCCGGTGGCGACCTCACGGCCGTCGTCAACCAACTCACCAATGTCGGTGTAGTGACCCACGACACTCAGTACGATCGCATCTTCACCTCCGCCCGTGAGCGCAAGCCCGGTGCCTGGTACCGCGAAGCCGCTGCGTTCACCCAGCGCTATTCGGCCGGCCAGGACATGAGCGGCGTCGAAGCAGGCCTGGCCTCGTTCATCGGCAAGATGGAGAGCGAGCAGATCGCCCTGCGCAAGACCACCCAGTTAAGCGCGCCAGACCAAAGCTACGCCGCCGTCATCCAGGCCGGCGGCAGCGTGGATGTAAAGGCTCAGGCCGGCATCGACAACAGTGTCGTGCGAGGTGGCTACACCTACGTCGGCAGCGGCGCCAACACCAATGCGCCGGGCTACTCGACCCTGGTCAGTCTCAACCCGCAACTGCCACCGGACGTGGCCCAGCAACAGGTCAACCCGCTGGGCCTGCCTGGCTTCGACCTGCCCACCGGCCAGAACGGCCTGTTCCACCTCAACGACAGCGATGGCGCCAAAGGCCTGCCCACCAGCCAGTTCGCGGCCAGCCCGCATAAGTACCTGATCGAAACCAACCCGCTGTTCACGGATATGCGCAAGTTCCTGGGCTCGGACTACATGCTGACCAAGCTCGGCTATGACCCTGACACCGCGCAAAAGCGCCTGGGCGATGGTTTCTACGAACAGCGCCTGATCCAGCAAGCCGTACTCGCCCGCACCGGCCAGCGCTTCATCGACGGCCAGACCAGCGACGCCGACCTGTTCAAGCACCTGATGGACAACGCCATCGCCAGCAAAACCGCGCTTAACCTGTCGGTGGGCGTAAGCCTCACCGCCGAACAAGTCGCCGCCCTGACCCACGACATCGTGTGGCTGGAAAGCACCACCGTCGCCGGCCAACAAGTGCTGGTGCCGGTGCTGTACCTCGCCCAGGCCAGCAACCGCCTGGCACCCAACGGCGCGTTGATTTCCGGCACTGACGTCAACCTGATCACCGGCAGCAACCTCAACAACGCCGGTACGTTGCGCGCCACCGGCAGCTTGTTGGCGAACGTCGGCGGCAACCTCACCAACAGTGGGTTGATGGAAGCCGGTGGTCGCCTCGACCTGCTCAGCGGCAACAACCTGACCAACCGCGCAGGCGGTGTGATCAGCGCAGGCAACGTCAACCTCGCCGCCGGCGCCGACCTGCTCAACGAACGTAGCGTCACCACCCACGAAAGCGCCAGCAACTACCGCACCGAACGCAGCGACTTCGTCGACAGCGCCGCGCGCATCGAATCGGCCAACGATTTGGCCATGCAGGCTGGCGGCAACGTCAACAACATCGGTGGCGTGCTCAAGAGCGGTGCCGACACCACGGTCAAAGCCGTGGGCGACGTCAACATCACCGCCTCGAAAACCCTCGACAGCGGCGCGATCGGCAACCGTTCCAGCTTCAGCACCATCGCCCAACAGGGCTCGGTGGTCGATGCTGGCCGCGACTTGCATGTGATCGCCGGGCGCGATATCAGCGCCGTGGCCAGCCAGGTCGAAGCCAAACGCGACGTCAACCTGATTGCCACCCGCGACCTCAACGCCATTGCGGCGGCCAACGAGCAACACTCCACGGGCAACACGAAAAAGGTCAAGAGCATCGAAGACCACGTGCAGCAAGTGTCCAGCGTGATCAAGGCCGGCGGCGACGCCACCCTGAGCGCCGGGCAGAACCTGCAACTGGTCGCCAGTCAGGTCAATGCCGGCAACGAGGCGTATCTGGTCTCCGGTAAAAACCTCGAGCTCAAAGCCGCCGAAAATCAGGACTACAGCTTCTACAGCAAGACCAAGAAAACCTCCCAGGGCAAAAAATTCCGCCTGGATGAAACTGACGTCGTGAACAACGTTGGCAGCCTTGTCAGCGCGGGGACGAACAGCACAGTCGTCGCCGGTGCAGACCTGCTGCTGGCTGGGAGTGCCGTCACTGCTGAAAAAGGCGCCACACAACTCGTGGCCGGCCAGGACGTGAACATCCTCGCCGTCAGTAACGCCGACAGCGCCCGCCACGAGCGCAAGGAAAGCAAAAGCAGCTGGGGCGGCCTCAAGTCGAGCAAAGTCCAGGACAAAGTCGACGAAAAACGCACCACCGCCATGGGCAGCATGGTCTCCGGCGAAACCGTCACGGTCGCCGCCAAACGCGATGCCACGGTCACCGGCTCGTCCCTGGTCAGCACCGGCGACCTCGCCGTCCAGGCCGGCCGCGACCTGACCATCGACGCGGCGCAAAACACCTTCGCCCGCACCGACATGCACAAGGAAAAAAATCGCGACCTCACCGGCGTGCTGACCGGCAACAAGCTCGGTCTGGACGACATGACCGGCAACCAGAAGCTGTACATCAACAGCTCGAAGCACAACGGCACAGCCAATGAAATGACCTTGACCGGCAGCACTATTGGTTCGAGCGCGGGCAATGTGTCGTTGACGGCGGGGCGTGAGTTGAAGGTGGTGGCCAGTGATCTGGTGAGCACCAAGAACATGGAGTTGAGTGGGGCGAATGTCACCGTTACTTCGGGGATGGAGACGGCCAGTCAGACCAGTAAGGACAGCTCAAAAAGCTTGGCGGTTGGGCGAGTGATTGCGGGCACCGTGGTCGACACCGCCAACAGCATCCGCGACGCAGCCGAGGCGGCGCGCAGCTCCGACGATCCACGCCTCAAGGCTGTGAAGATCGCCCAGGCGGCGCTGTCGATGTACAACCTGAATAACCAGGCGGGCGATCTCGCTAAACAAAGTACCGGCTTCAAGGACAAGACTGGTGGCTCTGCCGGCAACGGGTCGCTGATCAAGATCGGTACCGAACTGGCCAACACCCGCACCAAAAGCAGCAGCGAATACACGGCGCAGACCGCTCACCAGAGCAACCTCAACGCCGGGGGCAAACTGTCGATCATCGCTGCGGGCGATGCGCCGGGCACTGTGGGTGACTTGACGATTACCGGCAGTACGTTGAAAGCCGACAGCACGTTGCTCTCCGCGAAAAACAACATCCTGATGCAAAGCGCACAGAACACCACCGATCGCAAAAACGACGGTTCACGCAACAGGACCGCTATCGGTGCCAGCTTCAACATAGGCGAGCAAAACGGTTTCACCATCGACCTCGGTGCACAAACCGCCAAGAACCTTGGCTCTGGAGGCTCGGTTACCCAGGTCAACACCACGTTGGACACCGGCTCGCTGGTACTGCGCAGCGGCCAGGACACCAGCCTGATCGGCGCGCAGGTACGCGCTGACCGTATCGATGCCAACATCGGCGGCAACCTCAACATCCTGTCGCGCCAAGACACCGAAACGTCCAAGAGCAAGCAGAACAGTGCGGGCTTCGGTGCGAGCATCTGCATTCCGCCGATCTGTTATGGCTCCCCAGTAACCGCGTCCGCGAACCTGGCGGCGTCGAAGATGAACAGCGACTACCAGGCCGTCACCGACCAGAGCGGCTTCTTTGCCGGTAAAGACGGCTACGACATCAATGTCGGCAAGACCACTACCCTGCAAGGCGCGGTGATTGCTAGTGAAGCCAGCGCTGACAAGAACCGCCTCAGCACGGATCGTCTGCTGGTCAGCGACATCAAGAACAAGAGCGAAATCGAGAGCAAGTCGGCGGGCATGAGCGTCTCTGGTTCTTACAGTAGCGGCGCGAGTACCCTCACGCCGGGTGCCTTGTATGGAATGTCGCTGAACGATTCGGACCACAGCTACACGCGCAGTGCCGTCAGCGAAGGCACGATCGTGGTGCGCAACCCTGAAGGCGCGGGTGACCTAGTCGGCCTGAACCGCGACACCGCCAACGCCAATCAACGCCTCGACAAGCCTGATGAAAAGGCCATGCAGGAACGCATGGACCTGATCAAAAGCTCGATGGAGCTGACCAAGGGCATTGGCGACGCGATTGCTGCGGCCAGGATCAGGGCCGCTGACGACCCTAACAGTGACGTCAACAAAGCCACGCGCCTGAAGTTGATTGATGAGGGTATCGCCAATCCGACACAGGCTCAGATCAGCCAGCGTGCCCAGCAGGATTATGGCGTTGGCAGCAGCTTCCAGAAGGCCAGCCAGGCAGTGACTGCCGTGGTGCAAGCGGCGATGGGTGGCAGCGTAGGTGGGGCGTTGGCGGGGGCGGCGGCGCCATATCTGGCAGAAACAATCAGGGACAGGACCAAGGGCGACCCTACAGCCAATCTGATGGCCCATGCGGTACTGGGTGCTGTGCTCGCCAAGGCTGGCGGTAACTCAGCACTCGCTGGTGCAGCCGGTGCTGTGGCGGCAGAGGAAACCGCACGTCTGATCAAAGAGAACCTGTATGGCGATGTCAGTAACGAGAACCTGACCCAGGCGCAAAAGCAGACGATCTCCAGCCTCGCGACCTTGGCGGGTGGCCTTTCAGGATCGTTGTCCGGCAAGGGCGCACTGGATGCGGTGGCAGCGGCTCAGGTTGGGAGGAATGCGGTTGAGAATAACTATCTCAGCGTGCCGGAAGCGACCCGTAAGTTTGTGCTTTCACGCAAGCAAATGCTGGGCACCATCACTGACAAAGAAAAAGATGAACTCGCGTATATAAACGTTATCGATAAAGATCGAGATGAAGCGATTCGCGATGCCTGCACTACCGGAAATTTGTCCAGTTCCGCTTGCGGTCGTTTGATCGAACCTGCACGTCAGGCTCTTGCGGAATACGAGGCTCCTGTCTCTGTCCGTCTGCTTTATAAAGAACTTTACCCGGCTGATGCAAAAAATGCCGAGGCTGCATTACGTGGCTTAGACGATGCCAGCATTCTCCACGACATCGTGATAACGGACCTTGCGAGCCGTTCTGAGAAAACGCGGGCGGAAGTTGAGCAACAGTATGATTTTGTCATGACGATGCATGCCATCACGGCGGCGATTGCTGGGGGGTACGGATTAAAAGGGTTAACGTCTACTACAAAAGTGCCTGCATCGACTTTGATTTCTGGAGAGGCCAAAGTTGTCGGAACCGGAAAATCAGCAGCAAACGACGCGAGCTTTAATGTTCCCAAAGGCTACACACAAGAAATTGATGGAACCGTGAACGGCCCCGGTGGTGGGACTTACAAACCTACCGGAACGCAGGACGCCAATGGCAATCAGGTGTTTCTGGCCGGTAATGGTAACTACTACACGTTGACCGAGGATAGAGCGACGCGAATTGTTTCTCCTAATCCGTCCGCCGGAATTGGAGCAACAGGGAAAATCGGGGAGGATGCCCTAAAACCATTGGGTGGTCAGTCTCAAGTTACCTTCCAAACGACCCAAGGCGTGCGTGTCGTCGACCAGCTAGCTCCAGGTGCTTTGGCTCATGAGTCCAAGGTTGGATACACTTCACTCGACGCCAATACAGCCCTTCAGGTGATGAAGGATACGGAGCTCCTGAGCCGCGGTATGGTTAATGGGGTAACATGGAATTTTTATAGGAGCCCCGTCACAGGACGCGTTGGACCTGCGCCAGCCCTTGAAAAAGCTTTGTCCGACGCGGGAATCAAAATTAAGGTGCATTGATTATGGAATTTACAACCGCCTATACGCCAGTCACAGATTTTTTTTCATCTATGAATTCGAAAGAGCTAAATAGTTTTTATGAACTCTTTATGCTTAATAAACCCTACTGTTTAGATGAGTTAATTCAAGCTGTTTGGCATACGCCGGGATATGAAAGCTGGAACGCGGATTTTTCCCCGGAATCTTTAGATGGTGTGGCTGAGTGGTTAGCTTCACGGATTTATAAAGAGCAACTGTCATCAACGGTTAACGAAACAGGAAATGATTCAATTGCCGGCACGGCTGATTTGAACACACCTGTTCTATCCGAAGAGGCAATGTCTTTGGCTGTTTTAGTTGGAATGTATTATGGTGAAGTGGCGGTTCGAAATAACCCTGAACTGAGCTGGAGTCAGTTAAAAGGTAATAAGAAACAGGCGGATTACGGGCAGCCTGTTATATCCGCATCTGGCTCGCTGCCTACCAATCCAGTAAGAGTTGCTCATGCATTCGCGTGCGCTATTGCTGATGGATCAAAGACATTAGGTCGGCTTCGAGAGACATATAACTATTGGATGCAATTAATAAAGGCTAAATAAGATGTGCAGTGACGTGCAAGTATTTCACTGTGTCGTTTGTCGTAACTGTGATTGCGCTATCCATTAGGGGGCAGGCCACGTTTTTGTTTGAATGCTTGTGGAGAAGCAAATCTGGAGGTGTTACGTTCTTTAACAATTGGCTTTTTTATTTCATTTGTCTGGGAAGTTTTTAAGCTGGGCGGTTTTTAAAATAACCGCCCATTTTATTTATGAAATTTTTGAGTTCAACTTCCGGCCAATCACATCCAGCAAATCACACCCATCTCGCAGCGGAATTGCCAGTAACAGCGCAAAATCGTGAAGCACAATCGCATCACTGCTGATCTCTTCCCGAAACGCGAGGTTCTCCAAAAACTGAGTCACCGCACGAATGCGATACGCGGCGGCATCATAGAGAACATCTAGGGGCGCTTGCGTGTCGATCACCAGCGCGGGGATGGTTGAGTCATGGCCTGTAAGCGGCATGTATCTATTCATAGGTAAAGCCTCGGTCGATGTAATGAAAGCTGTCACCTATCGTCGCCAAACGAATGGGTGACAGCTGTACGCAGGTTGGCGAACCGGGACCGAGTTCCGGCAGACCCGAAGGTCTCCCGCGCACAGCTGCCATAAAGCAGCGATGCGGGTACGGAAACCCCTGCAAGCAAGCAGAAAGCTTTCGCATACGGTCAACGGATCGCCAAATCCGATCGCCCTTTTGGACGACCGGCGGACTATAAGTCCTCAGCGTAAAAACACGCAAGGCATCAAAAGGCCAACGTCGCCCTGCGAGCCGGCGCCAACCTCAACGCCATCGCGGCAGCCAACGAGCAGCATTCGACCTACAACTCGAAAAAATCAAAAGCATCGAAGACCACGTCCAGCAAGTCTCCAGCGTGATCAAGGCCGGCGGCGACGCCACCCTGAGCGCCGGGCAGAACCTGCAACTGGTCGCCAGCCAGGTCAATGCCGGCAACGAGGCCTACCTGGTATCCGGCAAAAACCTCGAGCTCAAAGCCGCCGAAAACCAGGACTACAGCTTCTACAGCAAGACCAAGAAAACCTCCCAGGGCAAAAAATTCCGCCTGGATGAAACCGATGTGGTGAACAACGTCGGCAGCCTCGTCAGCGCCGGCAAAAACAGCACCGTCGTGGCGGGTGCAGACCTGCTGCTGGCTGGCAGTGCCGTCACCGCTGAAAAAGGCGCCACGCAACTGGCGGCCGGCCAGGACGTGAACATCCTCGCCGTCAGTAACGCCGACAGCGCCCGCCACGAACGCAAGGAAAGCAAAAGCAGCTGGGGCGGCCTCAAGTCGAGCAAAGTCCAGGACAAAGTCGACGAAAAACGCACCACCGCCATGGGCAGCATGGTCTCCGGCGAAACCGTCACGGTCGCCGCCAAACGCGATGCCACGGTCACCGGCTCGTCCCTGGTCAGCACCGGCGACCTCGCCGTCCAGGCCGGCCGCGACCTGACCATCGACGCGGCGCAAAACACCTTCGCCCGCACCGACATGCACAAGGAAAAAAATCGCGACCTCACCGGCGTGCTGACCGGCAACAAGCTCGGTCTGGACGACATGACCGGCAACCAGAAGCTGTACATCAACAGCTCGAAGCACAACGGCACAGCCAATGAAATGACCTTGACCGGCAGCACTATTGGTTCGAGCGCGGGCAATGTGTCGTTGACGGCGGGGCGTGAGTTGAAGGTGGTGGCCAGTGATCTGGTGAGCACCAAGAACATGGAGTTGAGTGGGGCGAATGTCACCGTTACTTCGGGGGTGGAGACGGCCAGTCAGACCAGTAAGGACAGTTCCAAGAGCTTGGCGGTTGGGCGCGTGATCGCGGGCTCGGTAGTGGACACCGCCACCAGCATGCGCGACGCCGTCAAAGCGGCCCGTAGCGCTGATGACCCACGACTCAAGGCAGTCAAAATCGCCCAGGCAGCCCTCGCCGCCTACAACCTGAATGGCCAGGCTTCGGACGCCAATGCGCAAAGCTCCGGCTTCAAAAACAAAACCGGCGGCACGCCCGGCAACGGTTCGCTGATCAAGATCGGTACTGAACTGGCCAATAACCGCAGCAAGAACGGCAGCGAACTCAACAGTGTCACCGCCAAGCAGAGCACGCTCAACGCAGGGCAAGACTTGTCGATCGTTGCCACGGGCGCAGCGGCGGGTACTCAGGGTGATATCCAGATCACCGGCAGCAGCTTGAAAGCCGCCAACACGTTGTTGTTAGCCAAAAACGATGTGTTGATGCAAAGCGCACAGAACACCACCGACCGCAAAAACGAAGGGTCGAAAAATAAAACCGCCATTGGCGCCAGCTTCAATATTGGCGAGCAAAACGGCTTCACCCTCGACCTCGGAGCGCAGGGTGCCAAGAACAATGGCAACGGTAACTCCGTCACTCAGGTCAATAGCACCCTCGATACAGGCAGCCTGTTGTTACAAAGCGGTGGCGATACCACCCTCAAAGGCGCCCAGGTTCGTGCGGACCGTATCAAGGCAGATATTGGCGGCAACCTCAATATCATCTCCCTCCAGGACACCGAGTCGTCGCGCAGCAAACAGAGCAGCGCAGGTTTCGGCGCGAGTATCTGCGTCCCTCCGTTCTGCTATGGCTCTACCGTAGCGGGCTCGGCGAACCTTGCCGCCGCGAATATGAACAGCGACTACAAGGGCGTGACCGACCAGAGCGGTTTGTATGCGGGCACGGGCGGCTACGACATCAATGTCGGCAAGACCACCACCTTGCAAGGCGCGGTGATTGCCAGTGAGGCGTCAGCTGATAAGAACCGGCTCAGCACGGATCGGCTGATCGTCAGCGATATCAAGAATGTCAGCGAGATCAAAAGTCAGTCTGCTGGTATTTCGGTGTCTTCCAGCAGTACCAGCGGTGCGTCGATGGGCGGCAGCATCCCGATAGCGCTCAAGGAGAAAGACCATAGCTACACCCGTAGCGCGGTCAGCGAAGGCACGATTGTGGTTCGCAATGCCGAAGGTGCCAATGACCTGGTGGGGTTGAATCGCGATACCGCCAATGCCAATCAGAAACTCGACCGGCCTGATGAAAAGGCCATGCAAGAGCGTATTGACCTGATCCAAAGCTCGGCGCAGTTGGCCAGTGGGGTGATCAGTGCGGTGGGCAAGGCGAAGGCGGATGAGGCGAAAGCACTGGCCGATAAAGCCAAAACCCAGACCGAAACCGGTTCGCCGGATGCCGCTGGAACGGTGCTCGCAGCGAATGCCGCTTATGCGGAAGCCAAGCGCTGGCAGGTCGGTGGCGACAAGAAGTTAATGGCTGACATTGCTACTGGTTTGATCGCGGCAGGGCTGGGTGGTGCACCTGTTGGAACGACGGTTGGCATCGTTGCCAACACGGCCTCCAGCGATATCTTCAACAAAATTGGTGATTACGCCCACTCACGCGCGACTGATCCGAAGGCAGATGCGGCCACTCGGGCGGCTTGGGCTGAAGGCGGTGCGGCACGTGTGATGTTGCACGCGTTGGCAGGCGCGGCTATGGGGCTGTCCAGTGGCAGTGTGCAGAGCGGCGCGTTGGGCGCGGGAGCTTCTGCGGCCTTGACGCCTATTGTCACGGATGCGCTGAAAAACACCATTGTTGAGCGACAGAACCGAGACGCCATTTCCGTGCTGATCGCTACAGGCATCGGCGCTGGTGCGGGCTCGGGTGCTGGTCTGTCCGGGGCTGCAGTCGGAGGGAACAGTGCGGCCAAAGTCGAAATGTTCAACCGTCAGATGCACCCTGCGGAAGTTATGGCGCTGAAGACACAAGTCAGTGCGTTGGCGGCTGAGGCCGGGATCACTACGGCCGAGGCTGAGAAGCGCTTGGCCAGAGGGCTTGTGTACTACGTCGATGCGACTTGGAACAAAGTCGTTGGCGCTCATCAGGATCAGCCGGATCCACTCACACTCAAATACTTGGGGATCGCGCTAGCGCCCTTAGGGGATAGCTACAGCAAGCGAGTTGAAATGGGTGACGTGCCTGTTATCGCCGGTGCGAAAAAGACTTATACGCCTGACGAAACTGTTCGTTTACTTCAGGACTATCGCGTCAATAATTCCGGCAGCTACAACAAATCTGAGATCAATGAAGAGTACCTAGTCGGCAAGTTGGATCCCGTCGTGAACCAGCAACACGACTTTTATCGGAAAAACCTTGGTTATAACTCGTCGCTTGGCGATCTGCTGGAGGGCGCAGGAACAGGAATTCCCCAGGGATTGGGTGAGGGGGCAGCGAATACGGCTCGTGGGTTCTGGGCGCTTGGCATGGGCCTTGTTACCGACTTCCCCGGTGTCAGCTCGCGAATGGCCAATGGGTTAGTCGCTTTGGTATCTGGGCGTGGACCAGAGGCTAATACCCACGACGAAGCGCAGGGTTTCCTGTATCTGCTCCAAGGCGATGAAGTCGCCAGGGCCAGGTTGGCGGCAAAGAGTTCTGCTGAGTTTGCGTTGGCGATGATTCCTGCGGGCAGAGCAGGTGCGGTAGGCAACCTAGGAGGGCTAGCCAAGGGGGCTGAGGGCGCAGCAGAATTGGGAGCAGCTACAAAGGCTTCAGCTAAGTCCGGTGAGCTGAGTGTGGGCAAAAATTGGGCTGGCACAGTTGATAGCGAAGCCGGGCTGGCCGGGAGACCTCTTACGGTTGTTCCAGGAAGATTTGATAATGAAATTGACTGGGCGCTTAAATCAAATGTGATGGGAGAGGTATTAGAGGGACAAGTTGGAAGGGCATTGAGCGAAAAAGGGATGCTTTTGGATTATCAAAGCAAATTCAGGTCTGGTTTTGTTGATGGGAAGCCTGTTGGCATTGGCGAGATTGATGCTGAAACACCTCGCTTTATCATTGAAATTGCCAGCAGTCCGAAGCCTGGAAAAATCGAACAGTTACAGAAATTACAAAATAACACTATGCTCAACCCTGATCGTAAGGAGGTCATACTTTTTGCTCCGAAAGTGGTTAAGCCGCAGCAGATCAAAGCTTACGAAAAGGTAGGGGTTAAAGTAATTAATAGTGTCGACGAACTGTTCGAGTATGGTGCCAAAAAAGGAGGGTTGTAATCGTGAGCGACTCAGCTTCAATTATATCGGATGTGGCAATTGATGAAGATGCGTTTGCTGATTTTATCCACTCTATAGGCGGAGTCGTTAGTATCGGAAAACGTAATCGTGGAATATTGAATTGGGACGAGGCCACTTTGTATATTTCATTACTCAACTCCGAAAAATTTATGAATTTTTATGATTCGCAAGATATTCTCGATTGGGGAAATTTGTTGGGTGCCCCTCCTAAGACAATGATCGAAATGCAGTTGGGTCATTCGAAAGGCTCGATGGAGATGTATTTATGGTTGGCATACGAATTTGGCAAGAAATGGAATTGTGTTGTAGATGACGTTAATGCGGTGACGCTTAACTACTCCGAAGTCTGTGACAGGTACACAAGGTCGAGTATGAAATAGGAGAAAATAGGGGTCAGATAACGATTAGTGTGCCAATGTATATTGGTGGTTTGACCCTATTGTTACTCGCTAAATTTTTTGCCATAAAATCAGGTGGTAATTATGAGTTATGAGCATAAAGCATTTATTTTTGATATTGATAGTTTCAATCGTGAACTTAAGCCGTTGTTGGAGAGCTGTTTGCGCTCGGGAAGTATCGACCAGATGCGGGATTTCATTGTTTCTAATAGGCAGTCTCTAGTTGATCCATATGAAGGTTTTGCGTTAGAGGATGGCTGGGAAGATATGATTGAAAGCAAGGACGTTCATCAGTATGGGGATTTCGCACTTACGAAATATTATTCGCCTACTGATGACCGAGGGCTTGGCTTATGGTGGAGTATTTCTCAAGAGCTGTTTTCTGATAAAGGTAAATTAGGCTTCTCGCCTTTTTTAGGTACGCCGTTAGGTTCGGGATCAAATTTCTTTGATCCTGGGAAAATGGGTTCTTACTTCCAGGCTCAACATGAAGTGAGCGAAAGCCTAAGTAGGGTTTTGGAGGTCGAAGGAAAAGTTTCAGATGATGCGTTTGAGGCTGTTAGAGAATTTAAAAAAATGCTTGAGCAGGCGATAGACGAAAAAAAAGGGGTGTATATAACTTTTTAAGAATCAGGGTCAGACCACCGTCACAATCCTTAGCCAGTTAACAGCGATTAAAGGTTACGTGGATTGGCGAGCCCAGCAGTAATATGCGCGGCGCCAGCATTTACATTATTAAGGACGATCAATGAAACCCGCAAAATTCTCCCTCCAGGCCTTCCTGATGGCCTGCCTCATCCCCGGCTGGGGTTTGGTGTATGTAGGCCGCACGCAGTGGGGTATCCGGGTCGCAGCGTTGTTGCTCGGCGGGGTCGTGCTGATGGGTGCCTTGGGGTTGGTCACCACACCCCTTGGGCTGTATGCATTCTTCGCTTTCGTCATCACGGTCAAACTGACCTCTGCCATCGTGTCCGCCGTGTTGGCTCGTCGCTATAGCGGTCCGCCCAATGTGCCGCGTAAACGCTTCCATGCTCTTTACGTCGGTGTGGTGGTGATCCTGGTGCTGACGCTGGACGTCTTTCGGGTGCCGTTGCTGGGCTTCAAAAACTATTACATTCCGTCGGGATCGATGGTTCCGACGTTGTCGATTGGCGACTACATCATGTCGGACCTGCGGGCTGGCGATCCCAACGTGGGGGATATCGTGGTGTATCGCTGGAATGGCACCGAGGCGGTCAAACGGGTGGCGGGAATCGGTGGTGACACTCTGGCCATCGTCAATGGCGAACTGATCCGCAACGGTGAGAACCTGGGTTTGTTTCACGCACCGGCTGAGCGCGTCAAAAAGGACTACTCCCTTGAGTTGGCGCCACTCCAGGTAGCGCCGGGGCATGTGTACCTGTTGGGCGACAACCGTGATGTCAGCAACGATAGCCGCTTCATGGGCCAGGTTGCGCTTGATGATGTGGTGGGCAAGGTCTCCGGCATCTGGTTCTCGAATGAACGAGCGCGTATCGGGACGACGTTTCCATGAGCTTTTCGAGTATCGGCTGTCGGATCGCCCAGTGGCTGTGCCTGCTGCTGATGTGCGTCAGCGCCATCGCGTTCATCCTGGCCTGGGCCTACCTCTATCGTGATTCGTCTTGGTTGGGCACGGCCGCGGCGGGTTTCGTCTGGGGTGGGATCGGGTTGTTGTTCGCGTGTGTGTTTGAACGGTCTCGAACCGCCGCCGCCACGTTGCGATTCATGCTGACTCGGACATCGGCGTTGCTGGTGTTTGCGGCCGGGGTGGCCTATCTGGTTGGCCTGTTGTGGGTCGGGCCGGAGCAGGACTTTATGGACGCTCAGTTAAAGGGCGCGTCGTGCGGTAAGTACACGGGCACGATTGAGAAAGGGTGGGAGCAAATCTGCGCCCGTTCACATTCAGAACAGCCACAAACGCCATGAGGTTAAAGCCACCGCGTATGGACGCGAGCGGGCATGTACAACGTGTGCCGGCCTCAATGACATCTCTTCGACTTTTGGATAAATGACTGTATGAGCGAATCAGTATCGGCCGCAGGCACCTGGAACCTCGCCAGCCCAGGCAAGCGCCTGCTCGGCTATTTCATCGATATGGCCGTGGTGCTTTTCCTGCTGTTTTTGAACCGAAACCTGGACTACGCCTATTTCTATCTGGGCTCTGCAGGAGGCCCGGCATTGTTTGATGCCCTCCACTATGTGCTGCTGTTTTCAGCCTTCGGGTACTACTTGTTTTGCGATGCCTTGCCCAATGGCCAGAGCTTGGGCAAGCGGGTATGCGGCACGGCCGTGGTGGGTTACCCGTACCCCACGAACTGCACGCTGTTCCAGTCGTTCCTGCGCAATTTTCCGAAGATGCTGTTCAGTGTGCTGGACGGTCTTTTTGTACTGTTCGGCCTGCGTCGTCGCTTGGGCGATATGTTGGCCAAGACGATTGTCATCAATACCTGAGCAGGGCGGCCTGGGCGGGCCGCCCGCACCCTTCAAACACTCCGCAATGTGATCGACTACACAACTTTCCGACACAATCCTGAACCTTTTCATACATTTGAAGGTCATTACCGCGCCCACCCACGCGCGGTAGGGCTGCATGGACTGCAGCGTTTTCAAAAACATTAAGGATTGATGTGAGCTTTTTTCCCCTTACTCCCTTGTTCGCCACTGCCTCTCGCGGTGCGAATGGTCGTGCCTGCGTATCAGGCATGTGCGACGGGAGATGCATCCGAGTCCCTTGATCCCTTCACTCGATACACCTACTGCCGCCGGGCCTGTTGGCGGCTTTGACCTGTAGTTCATGGAGTCAGAAATGAAGCGTAAGCAGTTCCAGAAAAGCCTGTTGGCAATCATGGTCGGCGCAATCAGCACGCAGGTGCTGGCGGTGGAAGTTGACCTAGGGGCAGGCAAAACCCAGTTCGTCAGCGAGAATTACAACGAGTCGCTGATCCTCACCGGGCAGACCACTCAGGTCACCACCCCGAACAATTCGCCCCCTGCCGGGCTGGGTGTCGCCGATACCCATATCCAGGGTTCGTTGATCAACCGCGCTGACATCACGCTGAATGCCGACGGCTACACCGTGCGAGGCTTTGCCCTGGACCCGATGTTCTGGACCGGCCCGCCCAACCTCAGCCCAGGCTCTGTCACCGGTGACGTGGTACAGGCCGGCAATATCCTGATGAACAACGGTGGCGACGAGGGTCTTGAGATCGGCAGGACCACCATCGGTGGCAGCGTGATCAACTCCGGCACCATCATTTCGACGGCACCTTCGGCGCCCGCACCGCCACCTTTCTATATCGGCGGGGGCGAGGGGATTTACCTGCACGGCACCACCATCGGCGGCGATGTGTCCAACACCGGTCTGATCGACATGGCCGGCGAAGGCGCGATTGGCATCGTGCTGGATCGCGACAACAACACCCCCACCACCATCGGCGGCAAGATCCTCAACTCCGGCACTATCAAGGCCACGGGTGAAGGCGCTTGGGGCATCGAAGTGGAAACGGATACCAGCCCGCTGCGTATCGAGAACAGCGGCTTGATTTCTGCCAACGGCAATGACGCCCAAGGCATATTTTTTTATAACGGCACCATCGATTACATCCTCAACACCGGCACGCTTGAGGCCAAGGGTACCAACGCCAATGCCTTCCAGTTTCTGGAGGCAACCTTTGCCCAGAACAGTGCGAGCGGTTCGCGCGGCATCGTCAACCGAGGCACAATCACCGCCGATGGCACGGCGATCCTGGTCGGTCCCGACCAAACCTCGCCGTTCGAAATCAACCAGCAAGCCGGCGAAATTCGCAGCAATTCCGGCACCGCCATCGATGCGCGCAACCTGGCAACCTTGAACTGGACCGGCGGCAACATCATCGGCGATATGCTCAACCTGAGCGCCGTGAATATCGACGGCCAGGCCGGTTTCACCGGTAATCGCATCATCGCACCGGTGTCGGTCAACTCGGGTTCGCTGAACCTCTCGGCCCCTGGCACCGCCATTACCGGCAACCTCAATGTGGCCAATGGCGCCGGCATTGATATGCACCTGTCCGACAGCGTTGTGCCGACCACGCCGTACCTGACCGTCAACGGCGCCGCCAACTTCGCCCAGGGGTCAAAGCTGACCGTGAGCGCCAACCCAGGCGACTTCGCCAGCACCAATAACGGCACCGAATACACCCTGCTGCAAGCCACCAGCGTGCAAGACAACGGCCTGTCCGTGGCCAGTTCTTCCTCTCTGCTCGACGTGCTCAGTTACTCGGCCGATGCGCAGACGGTGAAGACCGTGGTGGCGGTCAAGGCCGACCAGCAAGTCCAGGCGGATCTCGCTGGCGTGGGCGCCACCAGCGCGGCGGTCACGGCGGTCAACACCTTCAAGAACGGTGTGTTGAGTAACCTCAGCGCAGACGATCAAGTCTTCCAGGCCCTGGCCAACGCCGGCACTGCAGAGCAACTGGCGCGGATCGGCGATCAGCTCAAGCCGGACGTCAACCGTGGCGCCCTCGACGTGGCGTTGTCGGGGCAAACCGTGGTCAACGGCGCGATCTTCAATCGCCTCACCGACCAGCGTGAAAGCCACCAGGTCGGCGGCGTGTGGGTGCAGGGCCTGAGCAGCAACATGGACCAGGACGGTCGTGGCGGTGACAACGGTTACTCGGCCAACAGCAGCGGCATGGCGGTGGGTGTGGACGGTCGTGTGAACGACACCACCACCCTGGGCGTGGCGTACAGCTACCTCAATTCCAACATCCATTCCGACCTGGGCAACAAGACCGACGTCGAAGGTCACGCGCTGTCGCTGTATGGCAACTGGTCGCTGCAAAACTGGTTTGTCGACGGCAGCCTCAGCTACGGCCACAACCAGAACGACAGCAAGCGTCATATCGCCGGCACCACGGCCAAGGGCAGTTACGACAGCAATGTGTTGTCGGCCAGCGTGATCGGCGGCTACAGCTTCAAGCCGTCGCAAGCGGTGGTGATTGAGCCGCGTGTGGCCGCGCGTTACTCCAGCGTGCGCATGGATGGCTACGACGAGAAAGGCTCTTCGGCGGCACTGAGCACCGGTTCGCAGCGTTATGAAGTGGGTGAGCTGGGCGCGGGCCTGCGCCTGGCCGGCAACCTGCCGATGGGTGCCGGCAGCTTGCAGCCGGAAGCGACGTTGATGGCCTATCACGACCTGATGGGTGATCGCGTGGCGCAAACCTCCAGCTTCGTGGCCGGTGGTTCAGCGTTTACCGTGACCGGTGCGTCGGTAGCCCGTGACAGCTACGAAGCCAGCGTGGGCGTGAACTACCAGGTGTCGGACTTCAGCGTCGGCGCCAGCTACACCCGCCAGGCGCGCAGTGGTTTTGATGCCGATGGCGTGATGCTAAAAGCGCGGTACGCGTTCTAAACCCCGTCAAGGAGGTCCGCTGTAAGTGTTGCGTGCGACAGCGCTAAATCTGCGACTTAGCGCTGTCGCTCAGTAACTTGAACCCTGTGGCAAGTCCGCTTGCCACAATTAGCGCCATTCACACAGCAGCCGGGTTACAGCAACTTGCGCTGCACCGCCTCGTCCAGCGTACTGCGCGTCAGCGCTTCGACCACTTCCCGCGTGTCCGCCTGGAACGGGATGCCAACGATCAACAGCAGCTGTATCCAGGTGCGTACCGATTCGCTCTTTTTCACCCGTCCCAACTCTTTGCCGTCCTTGTCCTTGAACACCGTTTCCAGGGTGAAAGTGTTCTTCGCCGTAGTCGGGATGATGGCGAACGTCACGCCGCTGATGATCGTCAACGCCATGCTGAACTGTTCGTTGTTGTGCAGCGTGGCATCGACGTAGATATCCGAGTCGATCTTGTCAGTGCTTACCCGCGAGAAACGATTGGACTGGCGAAACGAATCGGCCACGGCCTTTTCCCACAGCGCCACCGGGGCGCCGACTGCCGCGTTGCCTGGGCCGCCGTTGACGTGGTTTTGCGCGGTGGTGTGCACGTACGCCGTGGGCTTTTGCGCCGGCGCGTTGGCGGTCGGTGGCCAGGGCTGTACGGCGGGCAATTCGTGCTGCGAGTAAGACACGCAGCCGGTCAGCAGGACGGCGGCGAGTACCAGGCTGTGTTTGATCAATCCTTTCATGCATCACTCCTTGAAATTACGGTTTAGCCAGGTTGGCGGTGGCGGTGTCGAGCAGTTGCCCGACCAGTTTGGTCAGCTGTTGGCCGCCCATCGACGGTGCCCAATATTGGCCGCTGTAAAGCCCGACGTTGTGTTCGAATTTGATCGAATCCTTGGCCTTGGCCAGCTCCTTGCCGTTGCGGTCGACGATCACCAGGTCGCCGGCCACCTCGAAGCTGTCTACGTAGATCGGGCCGTTGACCCAGATCCAGATGGTCAGCGTCAGCAGTGCGCCAGGCACGTACGCCGGGTGCGGCGCGCGATGGCCCTTGAGGGCGGTCATGTTGAATTTGAGCGTCACGTCCTGCTCGCCCAGGCGTACCGGATACTCGGTGACCTGCTTGAAGTAACCCCCGGTGCGTACGTATTGGGTGATCTGGGCAGTCAGGGAGCTGCTGATGGCGGCCTTGTTGGCTTCGTTGACATCGGCGGCGCTCACCGTCACATCGGCGATTTGCGCGCTGCGCGGGCTGCTGACAGATACCGGGTGGAGCGGGGCGGCGATAGGGCCGGTGACGGTGTAGGAAACGCAGCCGGTCATCGACAGCGCGGCGACCAGGGCTGTAGCCCGAAGCAGAGTGTTAAGCACGCAATATCCCTATAAGTGAGCAAGCCAAGTTACTGTCTCGACCCGTATCCGCATAACTTGAGGGAATGTGCGTCACCTCACGGCATCCGACGAAACACCTTGAGAAGCGCTCTCAACTCCGTAAAATGCCGCGATTGTTTAAAGCACGATACTTTCAGGGATGAATTCAGACATGCGTATGTTTGCCGTATTCCTCGTCGCCTGCCTCATGGCGGGCTGCGCCTCCAAGCCGGAGTACTACATCTCCCCGGCGCCGGTCACGATTCCGAAGACTGCTACTTACTGGCTCGACACCTTCAACGTTGAGGTGAAGGGCAAGAGTAAGCACTTCATGTCGGATGACAAAGTTCGCCAGGAGCTCGGCGTCGATCTGGTAAACCGCTTGCTCAAAGCCAAGCGTTACGCAACCAGTAAAGACAGCGCCGATTATTTGCTGGATGTCGACGTCGTCTATGTGCGCCATATCATCGACTCCAATGGTGGGTTTTCGAACCTGTTGATTGACGACGGCACCATCCTTCAAAGCATCGATTTTGGCTACAAGGTCAAGGTCAAGAAAGCCGGTGCCGAGGTGCTGCACTTCGCCCAGAACCGCCCCAGCCTGGAGCCCAGCAACTGGCGAGGCCAGCCGCAACAATGGAGGACCCTTGCCGGCGTTGTAACCAACAGCGGTAACTCCAGTGTCGAGCGGTATTTCACTAGTGGGCTAAGCGACTTCATCGTCGACGACCTACGCGATATTCCGTCTCGCTAGCGTCAACTGCCATACCCGATTCCCCCCCATTTAGGAGCACCCCGTGAACACACTGTCCAAAATCCTGCTGTCGGGCCTCACCGCCGCAGCGCTGCTGACCGTGACCGGTTGCGCCACGGAGAGCAACCGCGCCATGCCGGTGGAACAGGTCGCCAGCGCCAACGTCGCCTATTCCGGCGTACGCGTGCCAATCGCCGTGGGCAAGTTCGACAACCGCTCCAGCTACATGCGCGGCATCTTCTCCGATGGTGTTGACCGCCTCGGTGGCCAGGCCAAGACCATCTTGATCACCCACCTGCAGCAGACCAACCGCTTCAGCGTGCTGGACCGCGACAACATGGGTGAAATCTCCCAGGAAGCCGCGATCAAAGGCACCGCGCAGAAGCTCAAGGGCGCTGACTACGTCGTGACCGGCGACGTGACCGAATTCGGCCGCAAAGAGACCGGCGACCGCCAGCTGTTCGGCATCCTCGGCCGTGGCAAGACCCAAGTGGCCTACGCCAAAGTCGCACTGAACATCGTCAACATCAGCACCTCCGAAGTGGTGTATTCCACCCAGGGCGCCGGTGAATACGCGCTGTCCAACCGTGAAGTGGTCGGCTTCGGCGGCACCGCCAGCTACGACTCCACCCTTAATGGCAAGGTCCTGGACCTGGCCATGCGCGAAGCGATCAACCGCTTGGTCGACGGCATCAACGCCGGCGCCTGGAATCCGCGCAACTGATCAACCGCACTTCAAGGAGCAGTACAAGGATGAGCAAGGCAGTGAAGTTGGCGCTGATGCTGACAGCAATCGCAGTAGTGACCGGGTGCCACACGGCGCCCCAGCCCCTGTATCAATGGGAAAGCTACCAGCCGCAGGTTTACGAGTACTTCAAGGGCGAGCCCAAGGAAGCGCAGGTCGAGGCACTGGAGCGCGATCTGCAAAAGATCAACGCCAGTGGCCGCAAAGCGCCGCCGGGTTACCACGCGCACCTGGGCATGCTGTACCTGAGCATGGGCAAGGATGACCAGATGGTGCAGGAATTCCGCACCGAGAAGGCGCTGTTCCCCGAGTCTGCCTCGTACATGGACTTCCTGTTGAAAAACGCCAAGACCGGAGTGGCCACTAAATGAGCCTGTTAAAACTCACTGGCGCCTTGCTGGCCCTGGCTTTGCTCGGCGGTTGCGCAGCGCCCAAGACCATTGACTACACGGCATACAAACAGGCGCGGCCCAAGTCGATCCTGGTACTGCCGCCGCTCAATGAGTCGCCGGAAGTGCAGGCCTCGTACAGCCTGGTCTCGCAAGTGACCTACCCGCTGGCCGAAGCCGGCTACTACGTGTTGCCGATTGCCCTGGTGGACGAAACCTTCCGCCAGAACGGCCTGACCACCGCCAACGATATCCAGGCGCTGCCTGTGGCCAAGCTGCATGACATCTTCGGCGCGGACGCGGCGCTGTATATCACCGTCAGCGAGTACGGCACCAAGTACATGCTGATCTCCAGCGACACCGCCGTGACGGCCTCGGCCAAACTGGTCGACCTGCGCACCGGCACCACCCTGTGGACCGGCTCGGCGCGGGCGTCCAGCGAGGAAGGCAACAACAACAGCGGCGGCCTGGTGGGCATGCTGATCACCGCGGCGGTCAAGCAAGTGATCAACAGCTCCACCGATGCGGCGCACCCGATTGCCGGCATCACCAGTGCACGCCTGCTGACGCCGGGCCAACGCGCCGGGATCCTGTACGGCCCGCGTAACCCGAAGTACGGCACGGACTGAGTTCATCGCCTCGGTTCAAATGTGGGAGGGGGCTTGCCCCCTCCCACATTTGAATGTCTGTGTTATTTGAATCAGGGTTAACCCGAACATCCCGCACCTTGCGTCTGACCTTGTGAACGGATCATTCATTCACGAGGTTCAGCCCATGTCCCACCTTCTGTTTTTCCTGCGTCCTGCCGCCCAAGGCTTTGCCGTCACCATGGTGGTGGCGTTGGCCGGTTGTGGGCTGTCCTCATCCCCAGAGTTGGCCAAACCGGCTGAGCCCGTCGCCGAATTGCAAAGCGCGCCGGTCCAGGGCGCGTTGGTCAAACGCATGGCAATGCCCGCCCCAATGCGCATGCAGGAATCAGCGGCGATGGACTATCGCAGCGAACCCCGCGAGCAATACGCCAACCTGCCGGACAACCCGGTGCATCGGGTGGCCGAAAAGCCGGTGTCCACCTTCAGTGTGGATGTCGACACGGGCAGCTACGCCAACGTCAGACGCTTCCTCAACCAAGGCAGCCTGCCGCCCGAAGGCGCTGTGCGACTGGAGGAAATGGTCAACTACTTCCCCTACCACTACGCCTTGCCCACCGACGGCTCACCGTTTGGCGTGACCACCGAAGTCGCCGCCACACCCTGGAACCCGCGCACGAAACTGCTGCGCATCGGCATCAAGGCGTCTGACCGCGCCGTGGCGGACCTGGCGCCGGCCAACCTGGTGTTTCTGGTGGATGTGTCCGGCTCCATGGACCGCCGCGAAGGCTTGCCGTTGGTGCAAAGCACCCTGAAATTGCTGGTGGACCAGTTGCGTGATCAGGACCGGGTTGCATTGGTGGTGTATGCCGGCGAATCCCGCGTGGTGCTCAAGCCCACATCGGGTCGCGACAAGGCCAAGATCCGCAATGCCATTGATCAACTCACCGCCGGCGGTTCGACGGCAGGCGCATCCGGCATCGAACTGGCCTACCAGATGGCCCGCGAAGGCTTTATCGACAAGGGCATCAACCGCATCCTGCTGGCCACCGACGGCGACTTCAACGTGGGCGTCAGCGACTTCGACAGCCTCAAGCAAATGGCCGCCCGCCAGCGTAAAAGCGGCGTGTCCCTGACCACCCTGGGTTTCGGTGTGGATAACTACAACGAACACCTGATGGAACAACTGGCCGATGCCGGCGACGGTAATTACGCCTATATCGACAACTTGCGCGAAGCCCGCAAGGTGCTGGTGGAGCAGCTCAGTTCAACCCTGGCGGTGGTCGCGCGGGATGTGAAAGTGCAGGTGGAATTCAATCCGGCACAGGTCAGCGAATATCGACTGCTGGGTTATGAAAATCGCACGCTCAAGCGTGAGGACTTCAACAACGACAAAGTCGATGCCGGCGAGATTGGCGCAGGGCATACCGTGACCGCGCTGTATGAAATTGTGCCGCAGGGCGAGAAAGGTTGGTCGGAGCCATTGCGCTACACCCGCGCGCCCTCTGCTGAAGGCGGCGCCAATGAGCTGGCGATGTTACGCGTGCGCTACAAGCCTGCCACGGGCGGTGATAGCCGCTTGATCGAACGGCCGATCAGCAAGGAAGTCACCCAGGCCAGCGACGACCTGCGCTTCTCGGCGGCGGTGGCCGCCTTCGCCCAACAGCTCAAGGGCGATGGCCGCTACACTGGCAGCATGAGTTTGAAGGACACCGCCGCCCTGGCCCGCTCGGCCCGGGGCGATGACCCCTTTGGTTTGCGCAACGAGTTCGTGCAACTGCTGGAACTGGCCCAAAGCCTGAAACCCTGATCTTGAACGCAACAGCGTTAAATTTATAAAAGGAGTTCGCCCCCTGCATGGCTGTTCCAGATGATCCACCCAGCGACGAATCGCTGCTGGCCCGTTACCGAACCGGTGACGCCGCTGCGTTCGAAGCCTTGTACGCGCGGCACCGCCAAGGCCTCTACCGCTTCCTCGTGTCCCTGAGCAACAAGGCCGAACTGGCCGAGGAAATCTACCAGGAGACCTGGCTCAGCCTGATCCGCAGCAGCACTCAGCCGCAAGGCCGGGCGAGCTTTCGTACATGGCTGTTCCAGATCGCCCGCAACCGCCTGATCGACCATTGGCGCAAGCACGGCATCCATAACCCCTTGCACGACAGCTACGATGAGCAACTGCACGCCCAGGCCGACGACAGTTCCGGCCCCGAGCAACAGCTGAGCCTGAGCCGCGACCAGGCGCGCCTCGACGCCGCGCTGCAAGACTTGCCCGAAGACCAGCGCGAAGTCTTCCTGCTGCGCCTGCACGGCGAGCTCGAAGTGCCGCAAATCGCCGCCCTCACCGGCGCCCCGCTGGAAACCGTAAAAAGCCGCCTGCGTTACGCCCAGCAGAAACTGCGCCGCCTGCTGGCCGAGGAGATACTTGCATGACCGACTCCCGACCCACTCCCGACACCGACGACGTGCTGATCCAGCATTACCGTCAACACAGCACCGGCGAGCCGCCCGCGTCCCTCGACGCCTTCATCCTCAACGCCGCCCGCCGCGAAGCCCCGGCGCCGCAACCGAGTCTGTGGCAACGCTGGCTGCACGCCTGCCAACGCCCGCGCTGGCAAATGGCATTCGCCACCGTGGCCGGCTTGGCGCTGATGATTGGCGTGGTCACGCGCTCGCCAGTGCCGCAACCCGACATCTCCACGGCGACCTTCTCCGCCCTGCACGAGGAAGCCGCCCGCCCGGCGCCGCAAGCGTTGTCCGCACCCGCGCCGATGGCGCGCATGGCCGCCGCGCCCAAGGCTGAAAGTGCACCGGTTCAGGCTGAAATTGCAGGTGCGATGGCAGATGAATCCAGCGCCAGACTCCGCAAGCGCGCGCCGTCAGCGTTGCCGTCGCTGGAGCAAGAGTTACAGGCGATCGTGCGCTTGCGTGAAGCGGGTGAAAGCAAAGCCGCGGATGAAAAACTGCTGGCCTTGCACGCGCGCTTCCCCGAAGAAGACCTGCCGGCGCGGCTGGAGGCGCTGCGCAAGCACTGACCACAAAAGACAGCACGGGCCACCGGTATGACCCTAAAGGCCCGTGTTCAACGCCGCGCATCAAAAGCCATGCGCACCGCCAGACCTGCCAGCACCGTCCCCATCAACCAGCGCTGCGCCAGCTGCCATACCGGCTTGGCCGCCAGAAACGTCGCGATGGAACCGGCCATGATGGCGATCACCGCATTGACGCTCACACTGATCATGATCTGGGTAAAACCCAGCACGATGGATTGCGTCAGCACGCTGCCGTGGCCGGTGGGGGTGATGAATTGGGGCAGCAATGACAGATACATCACCGCGACTTTCGGGTTCAACAAGTTGGTCACAAACCCCATCATGAACAGCTTGCGGGGACCGTCCCTGGGCAAATCACGCACATGAAACGCCGAGCGCCCGCCGGGCTTGACCGCTTGCCAGGCCAGGTACAGCAGGTAGAGCGCGCCGCCGAGCCTGAGCACGTCATACGCATACGGCACCGCCATCAGCAACGCAGTAATACCCAGCGCCGCGCACAGCATGTACACGACGAAACCCAGCGCCACGCCGCCCAGTGAAATCAACCCGGCCAGCGGCCCCTGGCAGATCGACCGCGAAATCAGATAGATCATGTTCGGGCCGGGCGTCAGCACCATCCCGAGCGAAATCAGACCATACGCCAGCAGGCTCGACAGTTCGGGCATGGGTTCACTCCTGTAGGTAGAGCGCGTCGTTGCGCCGGTTGAATGCGCCTGATGGTAGGGCGGGAGAAGGGCGCGCGTTAGATACAGATCGGCTGACAAAACGCCATACAGGTGGCTCGGGCCCGAGGCAGTCAGTTAAGGGCGAACACCACACTTGTGGCGAGCGGGCTTGTCCCGCGTTGGG
>NZ_JAFLXD010000029.1:0-87722 GCF_019891415.1 Pseudomonas sp. SH10-3B
TTATCGCCTGCTGCTCAAGGCGCCGGATGGCTTGAGCCTGACCTGGCACCTGCGCACGGAATTGGATGCGGGGCCGTTGGCGTTGCTCAAGTTGAGGGGCTTCAAGTTGCCGCAACAGATATTCCTCAGCGAGAATGACACTTGAGCTTACGGGGGCATGGTGCGGCCGGGCTTAGCCAGCCCCCGGCACATTCGGCCAAAGATCCGCTACCAGAAACAACCGCTCGGCTTCCTCCCAATCCTCGCCGTTCTGCACCATGCGCACGAGCAACTGTGCGGGCGCCATCGGATCAAGGTCTGCCAGCCAGGCCTGCATCTGTTCTTCACTCCACACTTCATCCGCCGGGTAGTGCGCCGGCGCCAGCCACGCGTGGCGGGGCAAAGGTTGCCAGCGACCTGGCGCGCTGGCGCTGACAAAATCCCGCCAATCCCGTTGATGCAACCAGCGCCCGCGCAAATGCTGCGGATGCGCGCCGTGGGGCGATTCGGCCAGTCCAGGCCAGGGATAGAGCAAGTACCCGCCGAGCCACAGGTGCGCGTCAAACTGCTGGATATCCAGCGCCGCCAGCACCTCACGGCTCTCCGCGCGCGCCGAAATCGGCAATTGATGCTGGGCCAGGTGCGCCAGCTTGCGGTCCAGCCGATCGTGGCAGCCTGGGCCCAGCCACTGCGCGGTGTCTTGGCCGTTGCCGTCCTGCGGGCCCAGGTAGAGTTTGATCGCCAATTCCAGGTGGTGCACGCCATCGCGGTCGCGCAGCAGCATGTCCAGCTCGCCCAGGGTGTGCCCGGCGCGGCGGATCGGCAGGTTGGCGGCGAGCAACTCCACCCCCGGCGCGTGCTGCACGGCGAACTGCCACAGGCGCTCGTAGTACAAGCCCAGGCGCCGCGTGCGCGACAGGCTCAACCAATGCTGCAAGGCGCGGCTGTCCTGGTCGAGTGCGCGTAGCCAGTGTTCCAGGCGCTCGGGCGCCTGTACCCAATCACTGCCGGCCAGCGGGTGGCGCTGTGGCCAGGGCGTCTGCGCGAGCATCGGCGGGGCAAGCATCACCCACGCCAGGTCGCGCACCTCAGGGTGGCGCAGCTGGCGGGGCAGGTTGTGCAAATCCGGGAACACAGTCATGGTCCGAGCATAGCCTTTTAACCGTTGCGCAGGTGGCTGAGAACCGTTGTCATCAAGGCTTCACGGCGACAAAGGATTTTGCCTGAGGCGGCCTTTCGCCCATAATCGTTTCTTTTTTGCCACACCCCCAATCCCGCAGGAGCCCCATGGAGCACTTTCGCAATATCGGCATTATCGGTCGCCTGGGCAGTACCCAGGTGTTGGACACCGTCCGCCGGCTGAAAAAATTCCTGCTGGAACGCCACCTGCATGTGATCCTCGAAGACACCATCGCCGAAATCCTCCCCGGCCACGGCCTGCAAACCTCCTCGCGCAAGATGCTCGGCGAAGTCTGCGACATGGTCATCGTGGTCGGCGGCGACGGTAGCCTGCTCGGCGCGGCCCGGGCCCTGGCAAGGCATAACGTGCCGGTGCTGGGGATCAACCGTGGCAGCCTGGGTTTTCTCACCGATATCCGCCCCGATGAGCTGGAAGTCGAAGTGGCCAAGGTGCTCGACGGCCATTACCTGGTGGAAAACCGCTTCCTGCTGCAGGCCGAAGTGCGCCGCCACGGCGAAGCCATCGGCCAGGGCGATGCGCTCAATGACGTGGTGCTGCACCCAGGCAAGTCCACGCGGATGATCGAATTCGAGCTGTATATCGACGGCCAGTTCGTGTGCAGCCAGAAGGCCGACGGCCTGATCGTCGCGACGCCGACCGGCTCCACCGCCTATGCGCTGTCGGCCGGTGGCCCGATCATGCATCCCAAGCTCGATGCCATTGTGATCGTGCCGATGTACCCCCATATGTTGTCCAGCCGGCCGATTGTGGTCGATGGCAACAGTGAGCTGAAAATCGTGGTGTCCAAAGACATGCAGATCTACCCGCAAGTCTCCTGCGACGGGCAGAACCATTTCACCTGCGCCCCCGGTGACACCATCACCGTGAGCAAAAAGGCCCAGAAGTTGCGGTTGATCCACCCGCTGGATCACAACTACTACGAAGTGTGCCGTACCAAGTTGGGCTGGGGCAGCCGCTTGGGGGGTGGAGGCGACTGATGCTCGATCCCGCGCGTAGCTACGACCTGATTGGTGACGTGCACGGTTGCGCTCATACCCTTGAGCACTTGCTCGACCAGTTGGGCTACCACAAGCAGGCCGGCACCTGGCGCCATCCCTCGCGCATGGCGGTGTTCCTCGGCGATATCATCGACCGTGGCCCGCGCATTCGCGAGGCGCTGCATATCGTCCACGACATGGCCGAGGCCGGCCAGGCGCTGTGCATCATGGGCAACCACGAGTTCAACGCACTGGGCTGGGCCACGCCGGCACCACCGGGCAGTGGCAAGCAGTTCGTGCGTGAGCACACTCCACGGCATGAGCGGCTGATCCACGAAACCCTGACCCAGTTCGAGCAGCACCCGGCTGACTGGCACGACTTCCTCGGCTGGTTCTACGACATGCCGCTGTTTGTCGACGCCGGGCGTTTCCGCGTGGTGCATGCGTGCTGGGACGATGGGTTTATCCAGCCGCTGCGCGCGACGTTCCCGGATGGTTGTATCGACCAGCACTTCCTGCAGGCCGCCGCCGTGCCCGGCAGTTTTGCCTGTAACGCCTTCGATCGCCTGTTGCGCGGCACCGATATGCGCTTGCCGGACGGCTTGACGCTGACCGGTGGCGATGGCCTGACGCGTTCGTTCTTTCGCACCAAGTTCTGGGAAGACGATCCGAAAACCTACGGCGACATCGTGTTCCAGCCTGACGCCTTGCCGGAGCCGGTGGCGCGCACGCCATTGTCGCCCCATGAAAAAAATTCCCTGCTGCGCTACGGCGCCGATGAACCGTTGCTGTTCGTCGGCCATTACTGGCGCAGTGGCAAACCGGCGCCGATCCGCCCGAACCTGGCGTGCCTGGACTACAGCGCGGTGCTCTACGGCAAGCTGGTGGCGTACCGCCTGGACCAGGAAACCCAATTGGATCCGCGTAAATTCGTATGGGTCGACGTTGAGCGGCCCGAGGTGATTGTATGAGTACCGTGCCCGTATTGCGCTTGCCTTTGAGCGTCGACCTGGGCGGTTTCGTGAAACTGCTGCAACGCATGCAAGTGCCCCATCGCGTCAGCGAAGAAGCCGGCGAGCAGGTGCTGTGGGTGCCCGAGACCATCAGCGATGACGTGCGCGTGCTGTACCAGCGCTTTCCCGCCGGTGACCCGGACCAGCAACTGGATATTCCCGAACAGGCGCCGGTCACACGTCCGGGCTTTGTCCAACAAGTGCGCCATAGCCCGGTAACGGCGCTGGTGCTGCTGGCAAGCATCATTGTCGGCGCCGTGACCTTGCTCGGTGAAAACCTGCAAGCCATGAGCTGGCTGACCTTCCTGCCGTTTCGCGTGATGGGCGAGTACATCCAGTTCACGCCGTTCGCCGAGATGTTGGCCTCGGGCCAGTGGTGGCGGCTGTTCACGCCGATGCTGATCCACTTCGGCATCCTGCACCTGGCAATGAATGGCATGTGGTACTGGGAGCTGGGCCGGCGTATTGAAATGCGCCAGGGCAGTATCAACCTGCTGGGCCTGACCCTGTTGTTCAGCCTGGTCTCCAACTACGCGCAATATGCGTACGGTGGCCCCGGCCTGTTCGGTGGCTTGTCCGGCGTGCTGTATGGCCTGCTCGGGCATTGCTGGATCTTTCAACTGCTCTCGCCCAACCCGGCCTATCGCTTGCCCCGTGGGGTGCTGGTGATGATGCTGGTGTGGCTGGTGTTGTGCCTGTCGGGGCTGGTGTCGATGATCGGTTTCGGCGAAATCGCCAACGCTGCCCACGTCGGTGGCCTGGCCATCGGTTGCCTCACAGGTTTGCTGGGCGGGCTCTACAACCGCCGCAAGTCTTCTATTTGATAAGGAAGAGCCAATGTCCTCTTTTGCTGAAATGATCGAAAACATCACCCCGGACATCTACGAGAGCCTCAAGCTCGCCGTGGAAATCGGCAAGTGGTCCGATGGCCGCAAGCTCAGTGCCGAACAGCGTGAACTGTCCCTGCAAGCCATGATCGCCTGGGAGATCCAGAACCTGCCGGAAGACCAGCGCACCGGTTACATGGGCCCGCAGGAGTGTCAGTCGAAGTCGACCACCGTGCCGAATATCCTGTTCAAGTCGGATGCGATCCATTGATTGAAATTGGTCGCGGTGCAGTCAGCAAAATGTCGGCGCAACTCGGTGAGCCGACCGTTCAATACGCGTTTCGCCTAGGTGATACCGAGGTGCCGGTCAACCCGTTGATCGGCACCCATGTGCGCCTCGAATACCTCGGGGCCATCCATTGCAGCCATTGCGGCCGCAAGACCAAGACCAGCTTCAGCCAGGGTTATTGCTACCCGTGCATGACCAAGCTGGCCCAGTGTGACTTGTGCATCATGAGCCCCGAGCGTTGCCATTACGACGCGGGCACCTGCCGTGATCCAGGCTGGGGCGAGAAATTCTGCATGACCGACCACGTGGTGTACCTGGCCAATTCGTCGGGGATCAAGGTCGGTATTACCCGTGCCACCCAATTGCCCACGCGTTGGCTGGACCAGGGCGCCAGCCAGGCGCTGCCGATCATGCGCGTGGCTACGCGCCAGCAGTCCGGGTTTGTCGAGGATGTGTTGCGCAGCCAGGTCGCGGACAAGACCAATTGGCGTGCGTTGCTCAAGGGCGACGCGGCGGCGGTGGACCTCAAGCAAGTGCGCGACGAGTTGTTCGCCTCCTGCGCCGATGGCCTGCTGCAATTGCAGGAACGCTTCGGCCTGCAAGCCATCCAACCGGTAACCGACCTCGAACCGTTGGAAATCCGCTACCCGGTGGAGCAGTATCCGGCCAAGATCGTCAGCTTCAACCTGGACAAGAACCCGATTGCCGAAGGCACGCTGCTGGGGATCAAGGGCCAATACCTGATCTTCGACACCGGCGTTATCAATATTCGTAAGTACACGGCCTACCAGCTCGCCGTGCATCAGTAAAAAGGATGCCACCCATGCGCACCGAACAACCGAAGATGATTTACCTGAAGGACTATCAGGCGCCGGACTACCTGATCGAAGAGACGCACCTGACCTTCGAGTTGTTCGAGGACCACAGCCTGGTCCACGCGCAGCTGGTGATGCGCCGTAACCCCGAGCGTGGCGCCGGCCTGCCACCGCTGGTACTCGACGGCCAGCAGCTGGAGTTGCTGAGCGTCAACCTCGGCGACCAGGAACTGGGCGAGGCTGACTACCAGTTGACGGACAGCCACCTGACCCTGCATCCGAGCAGCGAGACCTTCACGGTCGATACCAGCGTGCGCATCCACCCGGAAACCAACACCGCCCTGGAAGGCCTGTACAAATCCGGCAGCATGTTCTGCACCCAGTGCGAGGCCGAAGGCTTCCGCAAGATCACCTATTACCTCGACCGCCCGGACGTGATGAGCACCTTCACCACCACCGTGATCGCCGAGCAACACCGCTATCCGGTGCTGCTGTCCAACGGCAACCCGATTGCCAGCGGTCCGGGTGAAGACGGTCGCCACTGGGCAACCTGGGAAGACCCGTTCAAGAAACCCGCCTACCTGTTTGCGTTGGTGGCCGGTGACTTGTGGTGTGTCGAAGACAGCTTCACCACCATGACCCAGCGTGAAGTGGCGCTGCGCATCTACGTCGAGCCGGAAAATATCGACAAGTGCCAGCACGCCATGACCAGCCTGAAAAAATCCATGCGCTGGGACGAAGAAACCTACGGCCGCGAGTACGACCTCGACATCTTCATGATCGTCGCGGTCAACGATTTCAACATGGGCGCGATGGAGAACAAGGGCCTCAATATCTTCAACTCCAGCGCCGTGCTGGCCCGTGCCGAAACCGCCACCGACGCCGCGCACCAGCGGGTCGAGGCGATCGTCGCCCACGAATACTTCCACAATTGGTCGGGCAACCGTGTGACCTGCCGCGACTGGTTCCAGCTGTCGCTCAAAGAAGGCTTCACCGTGTTCCGGGATTCGGGTTTCTCCGCCGACATGAACTCCGCCACGGTCAAGCGCATCCAGGACGTGGCTTACCTGCGTACCCACCAGTTTGCCGAAGACGCCGGCCCCATGGCCCATGCAGTGCGCCCGGACAGTTTTATCGAGATCTCCAACTTCTACACCTTGACCGTGTACGAAAAGGGCTCGGAAGTGGTCGGCATGATCCATACCTTGCTCGGCGCCGAAGGCTTCCGTAAAGGCAGCGACCTGTACTTCGAACGCCATGACGGCCAGGCCGTGACCTGCGACGACTTTATCAAGGCCATGGAAGACGCCAATGGCGCCGACCTCAGCCAGTTCAAGCGCTGGTACAGCCAGGCCGGTACGCCACGCCTGGCGGTGAGCGAGTCCTACGACGCTGCGGCCAAGACCTACAGCCTGACCTTCCGCCAGAGCTGCCCGGAAACCCCGGACAAAGTAGAAAAGCTGCCGTTCGTGATCCCAGTCGAGCTGGGCCTGCTGGACGGGCAGGGCGCTGGCATTGCCTTGCGCCTTGCCGGCGAAGCCACGGCGGGCGGCACGTCCCGCGTGATCTCGGTGACCGAAGCCGAGCAAACCTTCACTTTCGTCGACATCGCCGAACAACCATTGCCGTCGCTGCTGCGCGGCTTCTCGGCGCCGGTGAAACTGAGCTTCCCGTACAACCGCGATCAGCTGATGTTCCTGATGCAGCATGACAGCGACGGCTTCAACCGCTGGGATGCCGGCCAGCAGCTGTCGGTGCAGGTGCTGCAGGAACTGATCGGTCAGCATCAGCAGGGCAAGGCGTTGCAGATGGATCAGCGCCTGATCACGGCATTGCGCAGTGTGTTGAGCGACGAAAGCCTGGACCAGGCCATGGTCGCCGAAATGCTGTCGTTGCCGGGCGAAGCCTACCTGACGGAAATCAGTGACGTGGCGGATGTGGATGCCATCCACGCCGCGCGTGAGTTTGCGCGCAAGCAACTGGCTGACAACCTGCATGAACCGCTGTGGTTGCGTTACCAGGCCAATCGCGAGCTGTCCAAGCAGACGCCTTATGTCGCCGCCGCCGAGCACTTCGCCCGTCGTGCCTTGCAGAACATCGCGCTGTCGTACCTGATGCTCAGCGGCAAGCCCGAAGTGCTGGCGGCGACGCTTGAGCAGTTCGATACCAGCGACAACATGACCGAGCGCCTTACCGCGCTGGCGGTGCTGGTCAATTCGCCGTTCGACGCGGAGAAGGCCCAGGCGCTGGCGGTGTTTGCCGAGAACTTCAAGGACAACCCCTTGGTCATGGACCAGTGGTTCAGCGTGCAGGCCGGCAGCACACTGCCGGGCGGGCTGGCACGGGTCAAGGCGTTGATGGAGCACCCGGCGTTCACTCTCAAGAACCCAAACAAGGTGCGTGCACTGATCGGCGCGTTTGCCGGGCAGAACCTGATCAACTTCCATGCGGCGGATGGTTCGGGTTATCGCTTCCTGGCGGACCTGGTGATTCAGTTGAATGCTTTCAACCCGCAGATCGCTTCGCGCCAGTTGGCGCCACTGACCCGCTGGCGTAAATACGACAGCGCGCGCCAGGCGTTGATGAAGGCCGAGCTGGAGCGCATTCGTGGGTCTGGCGAGTTGTCCAGCGATGTGTTCGAGGTGGTGAGCAAGAGTCTTGCTTAAATAAACCGCTTCGGTAAAAAAAACGGCCTGTTCAGGCCGTTTTTTTTGCCTCGCAGCTTCGTTCAAGGAGCGCTTTTTTGATGCTGACGTTTCCTGGCAGAAGGCTCTGCTAAGCTGCGGCACTTTTCCTTATTCGGTGGGATCAACGTGTCGCGTACCACTCGTTTACTGACGTTGTTGCAGGCCCTGCGGGGCAAGAAACGCCCGGTGACCGCCGCGGTGCTGGCGGCGCAGTTGGAGGTGTCCGAGCGTACGCTGTACCGCGACATCGCCGAGTTGACGGCCCTCGGGGCGCCGATTTTTGGCGAGGCCGGGGTTGGGTACGTGTTGCGCAGCGGCCTGTTTCTGCCGCCCTTGATGCTCAACGCCGAAGAAACCGAAGCGATCGTGCTGGGTTTGCGTTATGTGGACCAGCGCGGCGATGACGTGCTCAGTCGTGCCGCTGCCAACGCCTTGGCGAAAATTGCCGATGTGCTCGACCCGGCGGCCCAGGAAGCCTTGCGCAACCCGACGTTGCTGCCCGGCCCGCCAGGGTTTGGCTACCCGGAAAACCGCGTACCGCTGGATGTATTTCGCGAAGCCATTCGTCATCAGGGCAAGTTGCACATCGACTACGCGGACGCCAGCCAGACCCAGAGTCGACGCCTGATCTGGCCCCTGGCCCTGGGGTTTCTCAATGAGGTGCGGGTGATCGTGGCCTGGTGTGAGCTACGCGGCGCGTATCGCACCTTTCGCACCGACCGCGTGGCGAGTGCCGAGGCCCTTGGCGAACGTTATCCGGGGCGGCGCAGCGACTGGCTGCGGGCCTGGCGCAAGCTGATGGAACAGCATGAAAGCGGGCCGTTCACTCCTGACAAAAACTGACACAACCCTGGCTTAGCATGGCGCCACAACCACCTGAAAAGGAGCTTTGCCATGTCCCAGCCTGAATTGGCCCCAGCCATTGCGGCCTATATCGCGGCGACCAATGCCCGTGACACCTCGATGATCGCCCAGTGTTTTGCTGACGATGCCAATGTGTTCGATGAAGGCCAGCACCAGGTGGGCAGCGCCGCCATTGCCCGCTGGATGGAAGACACCGGACGCCGTTACCAGCCGCGTGTCGAAGTGCTCAAGGTGCAGCACCGAACCGGCAAGGTGCTGGTCAGCAATGTGGTTTCGGGCAACTTTCCCGGCAGCCCGTTGGAGTTGCGCTACACCTTCCGCCTTGATGAACAGGGCAAGATTTCACGGCTGGATATTTCTCTGTAGGTCATAATCGCGGGCATGACTTTCGACTCGCCCCTCGCTGCCTATCAACACGCCATCGCCCAGCAGGGCTTCGTCGCCGACGACGCCCAGCGCCGGGCGGTGGACGCCTTGCAAGCGTGTCATCAGGCCTTGCATCAAGGCCGTTCTCCCGTTACCGGGGTTTACCTGTGGGGGCCGGTGGGCCGGGGCAAGACCTGGCTGATGGACCAGTTCTACCAAAGCCTGCGCGTGCCCGCGCGGCGTCAGCATTTTCATCACTTCATGGGCTGGGTGCATCAGCGCCTGTTCCAGCTCACTGGCACCCATGACCCGTTGCAGGCCCTGGCGCGGGAACTGAGCCGGGAGGTGCGGGTGCTGTGTTTCGACGAGCTATTCGTCAGCGACATCGGTGACGCGATCATCCTGGGGCGGCTGTTCCAAGTGATGTTCGAGGAAGGCGTGGTGATGGTCTGTACCTCCAACCAGCGGCCCGATCAGTTGTATGCCGATGGTTTCAACCGTGAACGCTTTTTACCGGCAATTGCTTCGATCAAGCAGCATATGCAGGTGGTGGCGGTGGATGGGGGCGAGGACCATCGCCTGCATCCGGGTGTCGGCATGCAGCGGTATTGGGTGAATCAGCCCGAAGCACTGGCCACCGTGTTTGCGCAGTTGGCCGAAGGGGAGCGGGTGAGCAGCGGGGCGGTGATGGTCGGCCATCGTTCCATCATGGCGGTGCAGTCCAGCGCCAGTGTGTTCTGGTGTCGCTATGCCGACCTGTGCGAGCAGCCGTTGGCGGCGATGGATTTCATGCTGCTGTGTGATCGCTTCAAGGTCATCCTGTTGGGCCAGGTTCCCGACTTGAGTGCGCAACAGCGCCCTGGCCGGATTGCCCGTGGCACCGAGGATGGCGCTGAGCGTGTACTGGCGGGTGATCGCGAACTGCCACAGTTGTCAGTGCACGACGACAGCGTGCGCCGGTTTATCGCCCTGGTGGATGAGTGCTACGACCGCAAGGTGCCGTTGTTCATCGAGGCCCGGGTGCCATTGGAACGTCTCTACACCCAGGGTTACCTGGAGTTTGCGTTTCGACGGACCCTGAGCCGCCTGCAAGAGATGCAGTTGCAGCGTTTTGGCTGAAGCCTGTAGGAAAAAAAACCGAAATGGGCTTATGAGGTTTTTTCACGCGCATAAGATTCGTACTTCGGTCGGGTATTTGTCGTTAATCTCCTTCATCTGCTGCCGACACCACGTTTACAATCGTGCCCCTCAGAGGGAGTCGACTCCCTTGTTGTCGCGATTGAGGAAGGCAATGGAAACCCCAGATATCCTGGTGCTGCAAGCCAGCTACACCAACCCCGTACACGCCGAAGCCATTGGCCGCGTGCTTAACCATTACGCTGAAGACCCGATGGGCGGCGGCCATAGCCTGTCCGCCGATCTGCTGGAGCAACTGCCGGCAGAGCTGGCCAAGCGCCCGCATGCCTTCAGTGTGCTGGCGTTTGTCGGTGGCGAGCCGGCGGGTCTGGTGAATTGCTTTGAGGGGTTCTCCACCTTTGCCTGCCGACCCTTGGTGAACATTCACGACGTGGCGGTGATGAATGCGTTTCGCGGCTTGGGCCTGAGTCAGAAAATGCTGCTGAAGGTCGAGGAGATTGCCCGTCAGCGTGGTTGCTGCAAGATCACCCTGGAGGTGCTTGAGGGCAATGCCGTCGCCCAGTCGGCGTATCGCAAGTTTGGTTTTGATGATGCTAAGTTTGATCCGGCCCATGGGCGCATGTTGTTCTGGAGCAAACCACTTTAATAAATAAATGGCGAAAAAAAGGGCGCCATTAGATGGCGCCCAATAAACCTTTGCCAAAGGAGCGGAATGGCCCAGGGTGTTGCGGATTAACTAAAGATTAAATTAACTCTTGGGTTGTTCCTGTTTGTCAGTGTTGGTTTTCGAGGTGTTGCCGTCGGTGGACGCTGTTTGTTCAGTCGTGCCGTGAGTCGTCTGCTGCATGAAGGTGAAGTTGTTGTAGAACTCCTTCGAACGCTCTGAACCGCCTTCTGCAAAGGCGGCGGCGGAGCTCAGGGTCATCAGGCTGGCAAGCATCAAAGTCGAAAGTTTCATCGGCGCAGTCTCATTAAGTGTGATCGGTTATCCGCTCTGTCCTTGATCAGATTCATGGCGCGATTCTGGGGCGACCTTATTAAGTGGGAATTAACGCGGGAAACGTCCGAAGTTAACGATCTCGTTAACTTCGGGTGGCCGGCTTTAAAGCTTCCAGTCCAAGGCCAGCGTGATGGAACGCGGGTCTCCCCAATACACACCGTTATAAAAGCCGACGCGCTCGTAATATTTTTTATCAAATAGATTGTTAACGTTCAGCGACGCCGAAAGATGTTCGTCGAATTGATAGCGGGACATCAGGTTGACCACGGTGTAGGCCTGTTGGGTGATCTTCGCCCGCGTGGTGATCAGACTGCCGTTGGTATTTCGCTGGCCCGTCGGCCGATTGCTGAAATCATAGAAATCGCTCTGCCAGTTCACCGCACCGCCGAGGGTGAGGTTGCGCCACGCGCCTGGTAGCCGGTAGGCGCTGGAGACTTTCAGCAGGTTCAGTGGCTGCCCGGTGTTGTTGCGTTTGTCCGAGCCGTTGACCGAATGGGTGTAGGTATAGCCCGCCGTCAGGTTCCAATCGGGCATGACTTCCCCGGCAGCCTCCAGTTCGAAGCCGTTGACCTTGTTACCTTTGCCGCCGGACTTGTAGTACTCCTCGCCGGTGATCGGGTTTGGCGCTACCGAGTCGTCCCGCTCGGCGACGTTGTCCTGGGTGCTCCAGAAATACGCCGCCGCCAGGTTCAAGCGTTCGCCCAGCACGCTCCCTTTAAGGCCGACCTCATAGTTGCTGCCCACCACGGGCTCAAGGTATTTCTTGCTGGCATCCTTGAGGCTTTGCGGCTTGAAGATGTCGGTGTAGCTCGCGTAGACGGTGTACTCCGGCGTCAGGTCGTAAAGCAGGCCGGCATAGGGCGTCCACATATCATTGTGGGTCTGGCTGGTTTTGCCGGCATCGGTCAGTTGGTCGTTGGCATTGTATTTCGGCACCGCGCTTTTCAGTTCCCAACTGCCATAGCGGCTGCCCAGCACCGCATGCAAGCGCTCGGTGAGGCTCAGGCGTGTGGCGAGGTAGCCGGCCTTTTGTTGCTTGCTGCTGTGTTCGCCCTTGAGGTCGGTGACGGTGTCGCCGAACTTGGCGATCCCGCCCATGTATTTCCAATCTTCGATGGTGTAGTAGCCGGATGGTATGTTGCTGCGCATCAACGGCGAGACGTCCCGTTGCGTGGCCTCGCCATAGCCCATCATCAGCGCATGTTCGCGGCCCAGCAGCGCATAGCTGCCGGCCAGATTGAGGTCGATCGCCTCCATTCTCGATGTGCCGCGCATATGGCTCGCCCAGGCATTCATGCCACTGCGGTCATCGTTGGGGAAGCCGGCGCCGCCGTAGTAGACCTTGCCATCCGTGTCGCTCTGGCGATGGGTGTAGGCGGCTTTTACATGCCAATCGCCGCCCAATCGATGGTCGAGGGTCGCGAAGGTGGTTTTGTCCGTCAGGGGCCAGGAACTCCAGTGCGCCGCCATATTGGTGGAGCGCGACAGCCCGGCCTTGCCGCCCTGACTGTTCCAGTACGGCACGGTGCCCCATGAGGTGCCCTGGACCTGCTTGTTCTGGTAATCGAAACCTACGGCCAGCACGGTATCGTCCGATAGGTCGCCTTCGAGAATGCCGTAGCCGACTGCGCGCTGCAGCCCATAGTTGTCGCGAAAGGATTGGCTGTCACGGTAGGCCAGCACCGTGCGCCCGCGCAGCTTGCCGTCGAACGCCAGCGGGCCGCCCACATCCACGTAGCTGTAGTAGTTGTCATGGCTGCCGGCGCTTACACCGGTTTTCGCCTGCCATTGGGCGGTGGGGCGCTTGCGGACCATATTGATCGTGGCCGAAGGATCGCCGGCGCCAGTGGTCAGGCCCGTGGCCCCGCGCACCACTTCGATGTGGTCGTAGATGATGGTGTCGGCATCGGACTTCATGTAGCCAAAGGTATTGAGCATCCCGTCAATCTGGTAATTGGTGATGCCATAGCCACGGGAGGAATAGGACACGCGGTCGGAATCGTTATGCTGGACGTTGATCCCCGTGGTCTGGCGCAGCACGTCGGTCAATGTATTGAGATTGAAGTCATCCATCTGCTGGCGAGTGATCACCGAGATCGATTGCGGGGTTTCCTTGACCGACAGGTTCAGGCGGGTGGCGGTGCTCATCGAGCCTGTGGTGTAGGCACCGGTGTGTTCGGTGGTGGCACCCAGGCCTTCGGCGGAGATGTTGGTCGCGCCGAGTTCGAGCGGAGTGTGTTCGGGGTCGGTTTCAGCCAGCAGGTCCGGGCTTAATGCGGCGCTGCACAGGCCGAGCGTGAGGGTCATGGAGCGGGTAAAAGGCGCGAGCATCGCGGAAGACTCCTTGTCGTCTTTGCGGCCACCCCGGAAAGGGAAGGCCTTGGCTCAAAGACGAAAGGAGGGGAGGAACTTTAGGGTTAAACGAGAATGATTGTTATCTTTCTGTTACACACCCTATTTTTCCTGAAGGACCACATCGGTCGGATTAACCTTCTTCGGCTTGATCAGGCTGAAGTCGATCAAGGCCTTTTGTGGGCGCATGTAGGGGTTGCCGATCATCAGCGGGCGCGGCGTGAAGCTGTCGCTCACGATGCTTTTGCTGCGGTCCAGCTCATTGAAACTCAGCCCGGCCAGGTCGGCCCAGGTGTGAATCAACTGCGAGCTGCTGTAGGGACGTTGCAAGTCGCCGGCAAACTTCCAGTCGTGGGTTTCACGCCATTTCGGTGAGGCGTAGGCCATGAACGGAATGGTGTACATCGGCGCAGTCGGCTTGCCTTCGTTACGTCCCAGGGTCGCGTGGCCCGCGGAGTCGAATACGTCTTCGCCGTGGTCCGACAGGTACAGCAGGAAGCCGTTGGGATCGGTCTTGGCGTAGTCCTTGATCAGGCTCGATACCACGAAATCGTTGTACAGCACGGCATTGTCGTAGCTGTTGTAGACGGGCAACTGATCGTCGCTGATCCCGGCCGGCACGCCCTGGCGATCGGTGAATTTATCGAAGGTCGGTGGGTAGCGGTACTGGTAGCTCATGTGGGTCCCGAGCAGGTGCACCACGATGAACTTGCGCTCGGCCGGATCGGCCAGGGCCTTGGAAAATGGCTCCAGCACATCGCCGTCGTATTGGCGGGCGTTCTGGTTGCGGTTGTTGTTCAGGTAGACCTGCTCGTCGGCCTGTTCGGAAAAGGTCGTGAGCATGGTGTTGCGCTTGGTCATGGTCTGTTGGTTGGTGATCCAGTAGGTCTTGTAGCCGGCCTGTTTCATCACGCTGACGATCGACGGCGTCTTCAGGTACAGGTCCGGGTTCTCCTCATCGGCGAAGGTCAGTACCTGTTGCAGCGCTTCGATGGTGTAGGGGCGCGGGGTGATAACGTTGTCGAACACCGCCAGTTGGTCGCGCAGCTTGTCCAGCTCTGGCGTGGTGTTGCGCGGGTAACCGTAAAGGCTCATGCGCTGGCGGTTGGTGGACTCACCGATGACCAGCACCAGGGTCGAAGGCTGGCCGGCCATGGTGTCCTTGAGGTTGGTCAAGGGCGGGATCTGGCTGGCGCTGTCGAGCATGCCTTGCATGTTGTCCAACTGTTCGGTGTAGCGGCGGTAGGCAACGATCATCTGCCAGGGCACGGCCGGTTCGATGCGCGATTCGAAGCGGTCGATGGCGTCGTCCATGGTGTCACTGCGGGCAATCTGCTTGACCAGCGGGTAGCCGATGATGGCCACGAGGATCGCCGTCGCCGCCACCAGCGCCTGGCCACGGGGCAAATACACCGGGCGTACACGGGTCCACAGGAAAATCGCCACGGCAGTGTGGGCAATAAACGCCAGCACGATCCACCAGGCGAAGTATTGGGTGGCGTACTCACCGGCTTCGGAAATGTTCGACTCGAACATGATGAAAATGACGCTTTGGGAAAATTCCTGCTGGTAGATGAAGAAATAACCCAGGCTGGCCATGGAACAGGCCCACAGCACCACGCCGATCAGTGCGGCGAGCAGGCGTGTACGACGGGGGAATACCAGCAGCGGAGCGAGCCATATCGCACTCATGAAGAAGGCTTGGCGAAAACCACTGAAGCCAGAAGTGCCGCTGAGTTGGATCAGCAGTTGGGTAATGCCGGAGAAATACCAGAAAAACAGGAACAACCAGCCAAGACCGGCCCAATCAAAGCCTTTCGCAGACTTGGTGCTGCGTTCGAACATCGCCATCCAGCGCTCCAACCCGGTAATTTGTCAGTTGACGCGCAGGACTGCGCGCAACAGAGGCCACCCTTGCATGGGGCGGCCCTTGAGGGCGGGAGTATCGGGAAGGGCATGTGAAAACTTTGTGAGATTTATGTAGCTGTTATCTTACAAAGTGATGACGGGCTCAGCAGAGCGCGGGCTGCGCACCGGAAGGCTGGTCAAGCTGGGCTTGAATGATATGAGCACGCAGGCGCATGACTTCCTGCTGCAGCTGTTCGCGTTCGTCTTTCAGCTGGCGCAACTCATCACGACGGATAGTGACGTAGAGGGTCTGTGGAGGACGGGTCATCTGTGCTGTGCTCATTGCTTACCTCGCAAATAGCCGGTGTGTCGCGGTGTGCCAGAACGCTTGAGTCGAGGTTCTCGGCAACAGTCGGAAGCAATTCTGAATTCTTTTTCACTTCAATGGAACTTTTTTATTTTTGGTGGTCGTGTGACTTTCGGTGCTGTGATGGTGAAACGATGGCAACTTTTTCCCATGAAACTACACGGATCTGCCCTGGACTAACCCTCATTAGCCTCATTGCGCTATAAACTATGTCACACATTTATTTAGTAGTTGGGAGCATCAGCACATGCAACTGGGGATTATCGGACTAGGCCGCATGGGCGGGAATATTGCACGGCGCCTGATGCTCAATGGGCATTCCACCGTTGTTTACGACCGTAACGAAGCATTTGTCAAAGGTTTGAGCGAAGAGGGCGCCACCGGCGTTGCCGACCTGAAGGCCCTGGTGGCCGGGCTGCAGAAACCGCGTGCCGTCTGGGTGATGTTGCCGGCAGGCGACCCCACCGAAAACACCATCAATGACCTCAGTGAGCTGCTGGAAGACGGTGACGTGATCATCGACGGCGGCAACACCAACTATAAGGATGACGTTCGTCGCGCCAAGGCGCTGGCGCAAAAGGGCCTGCATTATGTCGACGTCGGCACCTCCGGCGGCGTCTGGGGCCTGGAACGTGGCTATTGCATGATGATCGGCGGCGACACCGAGACCGTGCAACGCCTCGACCCGATCTTCGCTGCCCTGGCCCCGGGCCTGGGTAATATTCCGCGCACCAAGGACCGCTCCGCCAGCGCTGATCCACGCGCCGAGCACGGTTACATCCACGCCGGCCCAGCGGGCTCCGGGCATTTCGTCAAGATGATCCATAACGGCATCGAGTACGGGATGATGCAGGCGTTTGCCGAAGGGTTTGACATCCTCAAGACCAAGAACTCGGAAAACCTGCCCGAAGACCAGCGCTTCGACCTCAACGTTGCCGATATCGCCGAAGTCTGGCGCCGTGGCAGCGTGGTCTCGTCCTGGTTGCTGGACCTGACGGCCGACGCCCTGGCCACCGATCCTAAGCTGGACGGTTACTCCGGTTCCGTGGCCGACAGTGGCGAAGGCCGCTGGACCATCGAAGCCGCCATGGAACAAGCTGTTCCGGTGCCGGTACTGTCCACTTCGTTGTTCGCGCGGTTCCGCTCGCGCCAGCAGAGCACCTACGGTGACAAGATGCTGTCTGCCATGCGCTTTGGCTTTGGCGGCCACGTGGAGACTTCCAAAAAATGACCGCCAACGGCAAGAAACTCAAGGCCGAACCTGCTCCACCCACCACCCTGTTTCTGTTTGGCGCCCATGGCGACCTGGTCAAGCGCCTGCTGATGCCGGCGCTGTACAACCTCAGTCGTGACGGGCTGCTGGGCGATGGCTTGCGCATTGTTGGCGTTGATCACAACGCCATCAGCGATGCCGACTTCGCCAAGAAGCTTGAAGACTTCATTCGCACCGAAGCGGCCAGCAAGGTCAAGGGCAGTGGCGATAACGCCTTGGACCCGGCCTTGTGGGCACAGTTGGCCAAGGGCATCAGCTACGTCGAGGGCGATTTCCTCGACGACGGCACCTACGCGGATATCGGTAAGAAAATTGCCGACAGCGGCACCGGCAACGCGGTGTTCTACCTGGCCACCGCACCGCGCTTCTTCAGCGAAGTGGTGCAGCGCCTGGGCAGTGCCGGCTTGTTGACGGAAACCGAGGACAGTTTCCGCCGCGTGGTGATCGAGAAGCCGTTTGGTTCCGACCTGGCCACCGCCGAAGCGCTGAACGCCAGCCTGCTCAAGGTGATGAGCGAGAAGCAGATCTATCGCATCGACCATTACCTGGGCAAGGAGACGGTGCAGAACATTCTGATCAGCCGTTTCTCCAACGTGCTGTTCGAAGCGTTCTGGAACAACCACTACATCGACCACGTGCAAATCACCGCCGCCGAAACCGTCGGCGTGGAGACGCGCGGTAATTTCTTTGAAAAAACCGGCACCCTGCGCGACATGGTGCCCAACCACCTGTTCCAACTGCTGGCGATGGTGGCAATGGAGCCACCGGCAGCCTTTGGTGCCGACGCGGTGCGGGGTGAGAAAGCCAAGGTGATCGGTGCGGTACGCCCGTGGTCCCTGGAAGACGCACGCGCCAACTCGGTACGTGGGCAATACACCGCGGGTGAAATCGCCGGTAAGCCACTGCCCGGCTACCGCGAAGAAGCCAACGTCGCTCCCGACAGCAGCACTGAGACCTTCGTCGCCCTCAAGGTGATGATCGATAACTGGCGCTGGGTCGGCGTGCCGTTCTACCTGCGCACCGGCAAGCGCATGAGTGTGCGCGACACCGAGATCGTGATCTGCTTCAAGCCGGCGCCCTATGCGCAGTTCCGGGACACTGAGGTGGATGAACTCAAGCCCACCTACCTGAAAATCCAGATCCAGCCCAATGAAGGCATGTGGTTCGACCTGCTGGCGAAAAAGCCCGGGCCGACCCTCGATATGGCCAATATCCAGTTGGGCTTTGCCTACAAGGACTTCTTCGAAATGCAGCCGTCGACCGGGTACGAAACCCTGATCTACGACTGCATGACTGGCGATCAGACCTTGTTTCAACGTGCCGACAATATCGAGAACGGCTGGCGTGCAGTGCAACCGTTCCTCGATGCGTGGAAGGAAGACGATGGGATCCAGACCTACAAGGCCGGTGAAGATGGGCCAGCAGCGGCCGATGTGCTGCTGGCGCGCGATGGCCGCACCTGGCACTCGCTCGGATGAGTGATGCAGCGATTCATCCCATCCGTTTTATCCTCAGCGACGTGGACGGCACCTTGCTGCACCCGGATCACAGCCTGAGCCAGCGCACCGCCGATGCAGTGAGCGCACTGCGTGAGGCCGGGGTGGTTTTCAGCCTGGCCAGTGGGCGGCCGCCCAAGGCCATGCTGCATCTGATCGAGACATTCGGGATCGATGTGCCAGTGGCGGGCTTCAACGGTGGCACCTTGATCAACCCGGATGGCAGCATCCTGGTTGCCCACCACCTGCCGGCGGAGGCGGCGCTGGTGACTTTGGCGCTGTTCTCGGCTGAGCCGGATGTGGAAGTGTGGGTGTTTGCCGACGGTGACTGGCTGCGCCGTGACCCGCCAGGGCCGGTGGAACCACGCGAAGCCCATGGCCTGGGGTATGGGCCGGTGGTGGTGGAGAGTTTTGAGCCCTATCTGGATCGTATCGACAAGATCGTCGCGGCGAGCAACAACGCCCCATTGCTGGTGGCGTTGGAAGCGCAATTGCAGCCCAAGGTCCAGGGCTTGGCCCAGGTATCGCGTTCGCAGCCGATTTATCTGGATGTGACGGCGATGTTGGCCAATAAGGGCGAGGCGTTGAAGACGCTGGCAGCGCACCTTGGGGTGCCGCTGGAGCAGACGGCGGCCATCGGAGATGGCGGCAATGACCCGGCGATGTTTCAGGTGGCCGGGTTGTCGATCGCCATGGGGCAGGCGGAAGAAGCCGTCAAGCGCCAGGCCAGTGTGGTCACCGGCAGCAATGTCGAGGATGGCGCTGCTGAGGCCATCGAGCGGTTTATTCTCACGGCGCGATAAACGTCTTGAGTTTGATTGCGCAACTTGCGATCACTGTTTTGCAGTGATCGCAAGTTAACCGCCACTTACTTCGGCATGGCCCAGGACTGCAACTGGTAGCCATCTTTGTCGAGCTCGGCGCGGGCTTGCAACAGCAAGTCTTCCAATTGCGCCGGGTCGCTATAGGTATTCGACGACAGTTGTTTGCTGCCGATACGGGTATTGGTGCGGTCAATGACACTCAGGCTCAGGGCGCCGTTGCCATCGTGCCAGGCCACGCATTGAAAGGGCTGGAAAGCACGGTCTGCGATCAAAAGAGCTTCGTTGATGCGGAGCGGGGCGTTCATGTGGGTCTCTCTCTAAATGCCCATTCAAGTGAGTACCGGCGGTTGGGCTGACCGTGCGGCGGGTTACTTGTACTGATGCGCGAAGACGGGGTACGGGTCACATGTTAGAGCAACAAATTTTAACTTTTCCTGATTAGCATCATGTAAGCGGCTGTTTTGAAAGCTGAATGAAGGTTTTGCGTTAACGCAACTTTTAGCCGCTGAACAGACGGCATGGCTTTTTGCCCGCACTTATAGCGAAACGGTACAAGCGCGGCGTCAATATCTTGATAGTGTTAGTAGTAGCTTTCACAAACTATTGTTTCTAAATAACTTTAATAATTTTGACGCCAAGGATCAGTCATGGGTGTGCCCCTCGTCCAACGTCGTTTGCTCGTGGTTGACCCCTGTGACGACTGTCACGGATTGCTGCCCGGTTTGCGCACGGCGGGGTGGGATGTGGACAGCTGCACGCTGGAATCGGTGGGGGAGCGCTCCTGCGATGTCGGCCTGTTGCGCCTGCAGCCCTATCACCTGGAGCGGCCCGAAGCCGTCAAGGAGTTGATCAGCCGCAGCGGCACCGAGTGGATCGCCGTACTCAGTCAGGATGTGCTGCGCCTGCAGAATGTCGGTGACTTTGTCTGCGAATGGTTTTTCGACTTCCATACCTTGCCATTCGATGTGGCGCGGGTGCAGGTGACCCTGGGCCGCGCGTTTGGCATGGCGCGCCTGCGCGGCAAGGGCCACACCCCGGTAGATGAGGGGCATGAGCTGCTGGGTGACAGCCGACCCATTCGCGAGCTGCGCAAATTATTGTCGAAGCTGGCGCCCACAGAGTCCCCGGTATTAATCCGTGGCGACAGCGGCACCGGTAAGGAGTTGGTCGCCAAGACCCTGCACCGCCAATCCCAGCGCCATGCCAAGCCCTTTGTCGCGATCAACTGCGGCGCCATTCCCGAGCACCTGATCCAATCCGAGCTGTTCGGCCATGAGAAGGGCGCGTTTACCGGTGCCCATCAGCGCAAGATCGGGCGCATCGAAGCGGCGCATGGCGGCACCCTGTTCCTCGATGAGATCGGCGATTTGCCCATGGAGCTGCAGGCCAACCTACTGCGGTTTCTCCAGGAAAAGCAGGTCGAGCGTGTCGGCGGCAGCCAGCCGATTCCGGTCGATGTGCGGGTGCTGGCGGCCACGCACGTCGACCTTGAGGCGGCCGTTGCCAAGGGCACTTTCCGTGAAGACCTCTACTACCGGCTCAATGTGTTGCAGGTGGTCACCGCGCCGTTGCGCGATCGCCATGGTGATGTGGCGATGCTGGCCAACCATTTTTCGCGCTTCTACAGTCAGGAAACCGGGCGCCGCCCCCGCAGTTTCAGCGAAGATGCCTTGGTGGCCATGGGGCAACACCCTTGGCCGGGCAATGTGCGCGAGCTGGCCAACCGCGTACGCCGTGGCCTGGTGCTTGCCGAAGGACGGCAGATCGAAGCCGTTGATCTGGGATTGGAGGGCGAACAGGCAGTTTCGTCACCCATGGCTACACTGGAAGACTATAAGCACCGTGCCGAACGCCAGGCGCTGTGCGATGTGCTCAACCGGCACAGCGACAACCTGAGCGTCGCGGCCCGCGTACTGGGAATTTCCCGGCCGACATTTTACCGGTTGCTGCACAAACACCAGATCCGCTAGGGCGGGTAAACCGAAAAGCCCCGCAACGACCCTTATCGTTGCGGGGCTTTTCCTTGTGTGCCTATAGGCGTCGGCTTAGAAGTAATACGGGAATTTCAGGCTGAACGTAAAGTCCGGCGCATCATCTGTCATGCCAATCGCCAGGTTCGGCACGATGGTCAGGTTATCCGATGCCGCAATGGTCATGCCCACGTTGAAATAGCCGGCGTTGGCATCGCTGGACACCACCGATTGCCAGTCGCCGCCGTTGGGCTTGAGCCTGCTCTTGCGTTGCACCAGGTCTGACACCGAGAACGACATACTCATCTTCTCGTTGAGGGCGAAGGCCACGCCGACGCCGACCTGGAAGCTGTCGCCCAGGCTGACCTTGCCGCCGACCTTCTGGTTGACGTCGCTGCTGATGTCGCTGAACGATTCTTCGAAGTTATGGGTGTAGGACAGCGAGCCAAACAACACGGCTGGGTCGAAGGTTTTGACCAGGGAAATGCCCGGCGTGATCGACCAGACCCCGTTGCCGGTGGGCAGGCTTTCGGGCACGAACAGGTTGTCGTTGCCGGGGGTGTTGATCAGCTTGATACCAAACGGTTCTTTACCTGTGGGCGCCTTGACCCGCACCGATACCACCGCATCCGGCAGGGTGGGGGTTTCGTCGAGGAACTTGTAAGCCACGCCGAAGTTGACGTCGCCAATGGTCGGGTCGCGGGTCACTGACTGTTCCGACGTCGCCGTGCCGTTGTTGCCGGCACCGGCAGACTGGTAAGTCGACTCGCGGTACACCACCGGCACGTTCACGTCGAACTGCCAACGGTTATCGAGGTTGTAGCGCCCGGTCAGGTCCAGGGTCCAGTTATCGGACTTGATTCGGTCCAGGTTGATATTGCCGAGGAAAATCGAGTCCAGCGCCAGGAAGCCGTTGAGGGTCAACTGGCGGGCGTCGTAACGGGCATAGGTGACGCCGGTTTCAAAGCTGAACTTGCCATTGCCGAAAAAGCCGCTGGCTTCGTTATAGAGGTTACTTACGCTTTGCGCCGGGGCGGAGTCGTCCTTGAGGGACTGGCCGTAGGAGCTGCCGCCGCCGCCTCCCGCGCCACCGGATGCTGCTGCGGCACCCGTGCCCGCGACGGCGGTGCCGTTGGCTTTTTGAAAGTCTGCCGGGGACTTGGCCAGACGTTTGGGGGCCGGTGTGGCCGGTTGGTCTTCGACCTGACGCACGCGCTGCTCCAGCACGGCCAGCGCTTTTTGCTGCACTTCGTACCGCTGCTTGAGTTCCAGGAGTTCCTGTTTGAGGGTTTCGATGTCGCTATCTGGCGCTGCATACAGAACGGATGCGGGCAAGAGCGTACTTAAACAGATCACAGCACGGAGCGATAACGATCGATGCATGAAATAAGCCGTCCTTTTCTAATGCGTAAGTGTCGACGGTCAGCGTAGTTCAATAACCGAGAGTGCGTAGGGCTTTGAGTTGATCCAGATTGCAGTTCAATGCGCCGTTGTTCAAACCGTTGTTGTTCATCACTACGTTGAGTTGGGTCATGTTGTTGACGAAGTTAGTGTTGCCGGTCAGAACCGTGCCTTGCAGCACATTCCCACCACCGATCTGCTGCAGGCTGTTGCCCTGGTTGTGGTTGGCCTGGATCGCCATCTGCAAGCCACCGTTGTTGGCCGATACGCTCACGCGGCCTGCTGCGCTGTCACCGGTCACCGTACCGCCGGCGACCAGCACTTGCCCCGATTGCACGATGTTGGAGGGCGCAAAACCGTTCTCGACGGTGATGCCCACATTGTTATAGGCGGTGTTGCCATCGCCGGCGGTACGCACGCTTTGTGTCACACCCTGGCCGCTGCCCAGGCCGGCGCCGCCGGTGACCGTGCCGGTGCCGGTGTTCGGGTTCGTCCCGTTGCCGGTCGAGCCAGTGGTTTGTACGTAGAATTGCGGAGTGATGGTCGACGAATCGACCTGCATGCTGGCCTTGCCGGTGATGCTGTCACCCACGGCGTTGGTCCAGGTACTGCTCATGACAATGCCGAAGCTTATGATTCGCCCCGGCATCACGTAACGGCCGCGCAGGTCGGCCATTTCCGAATCCTTGAGTTCGATGGGTTTGAACCCCGATGAAGCATAAGCGGGCATTGAGGCTGCCAGACACAAGACCGTCAGCCAACGGGAAGTGTTCATCTGCTGCTCCTGGAGCGTCCTGCCCCTTATTGCGCCTCTTTAGAAGAAGTCGCTCTGGATGAAACCGAAATCCATCAGCTCTGCATCGCCTACGGGCCTGAACTCATTCAACTGGTTTTTGGCGGTCAGCGGTGTGGGCGGGTCGAGCAGGGCATTCGCCTTGTCATAACCTTCACCCAGCACGGCGAAGACGATGCCGTTCCAACCCTTGACGAAGTCGTCGTGTGAATAGCGTTTATGGCCGAGCACCGGGTCGCCGATATAGACCCAGTCCTTGTCCGCGCGCTGCAACACCACAAAGTGCTTGTAGCCACGAATCTCCAGCAGCACTACCACAGGGATCTTCACGGTCACCAACGTTTCTGGTCCGATCTTGTAGCCCCGGGCACGCATGCCGATGCTTTCGAGGTAGCGCTTCATGTCCAGCATGGAAAACCCCTGGGTACGTACCAGGTCCTGGTCTGCATTGACCAGCATGCCTTTGATGACGTGATCTTCGTCTACGTCCAGCCAATAGCCCTGGCGCAGAATGGTGGCGAGTGCCGCAGCACCGCAGCTGAAATCGGTTTTCTGTTCCACCAGGTTAGCGAACCGGCGCTCACGAATACTCTCGACCTTCTTGTAGATCACTGCACCGCCAGGCAGGGCTGAGATCGCCATGTTGCCTGCCCAGGTCGGGCCGGTGAGGAGCATCAGGAGGGTGAGGGTCGCGAGGCGCATGATCGTATGACCTGCTGGACACTGGAATAAAAAAGGGCCTTGTTGCCAAGGCCCCGTTGGATCAGAAGCGCACGCCGCTGGCGCAGACGCTGCAACCTTGACCGATCGACAGGCTGTTGCTGCCTTGGTTGCCCGAGCCGGATTGCAGGTTCACGCCCACGTTGCCGGAGTTGCGGTTAACCGAGTTGTCGAGGCTGGAGTTGTTGGACACGTACTGGGCTTTGCTGCCATGACCATACCCGTAGCTGGTAGCGGCAGTGTTCAGGTAGCTGTTGGCGAGCGAGTTTTGCTCGGTGTTGGCGGCCGCTGCGATGTTTTTGCCATCAGCGGTGGTGATTGCCAGGTTGTTTTTACCCTGGTTGCCTTGACCGGCTTGGCCGTTGTAACCCAGGTTGCCGGAGTTCCCGTTAAGGGAGTTGTCCGCGGAAGCGTTGTTTTGGGTGCCTTTGTTGACGAAGTTGTTCAGTGCGCTGTTTTGATTGACATCGACGACAGCGAATACGGTTGCGAAGTCACCTTTGGCACTGGAGATGGCGCCAGAGTTGTCTGCCTGGTTACCGCTGCCCGACTGAACGTTAACACCGGTGTTACCGCTGTTGCCGTTGACCGAGTTATCGGCAGAGGCATTGTTTTCGGTTTTGGTGTCATCGAACTTGTTGCCAACGCTGTTTTGTACATCGGTCACGACAGAGGCAACCACACCGGTTGGTTGAGGCGCAGGGTGCCAGCCACCACCTGCTTGAGCAGCAGCAGCCATGAGTGCAGCCAGAGCGAAAACCAGTGGTTTCAGAGCCATTTGAGGTTTCATGGTGTTTCTCCTTGCTTCTAATTAGTTGGTTAAGTGTTGGTACGGTCTAACTAGTGCTACCAAGCGTTTACTTGATAGTAATGCCTAGGGTGTTAGCCACTCGGTTCCCCACCCCGGCACTCTGGTTCACCTGAATCACTCCTCGGCTGCCTGTGAAGGCCTGGTCGCTTGTAACGACAAGGCGGCTGCCAGTGGTGGGGGTGAGCCCTGAGTCGGTTGCCAGCGTCGTCGTGTTCTGTTGCAACAGGACGCTGTCATCGATGCTTTGCGGGCCAGGATTGATGCTGATCCGCACGGCGTTGATTGATTGGTTATTGGCCCCGGCCGACTGGTTGATGCCCAGTACGCCGTTGCCGTTGGTAAAAGAGGTGCCCTGGATCGCTGCCTTTGCGTTCAGGGACGGGTCGACCTTGCCGTCGAGGCGCTGGATGTTGACGTTGGTGGCCTGGCCACCGAGCGCAATGGCACGGCTATTGGACATTTGTTGCTGGTTGCCGGCCGCCTGGTTGATCGACACGACACCTTCGTATTGTTTGCCGCTGTTGTTGATCACCGCGGTGTCGTCGGCGAATACCGGGGCGCTGGCCAACAGGGCGAGAACGAGCAGGGAGCGATTCATTATTTGCCCCCCAGCATGCTGCCGATGTTGTTCAGTGGCGCCATGCCGCGCTGGATCGAGTCGCTGATCTGGCCGCCCATGCTGCTGCCCGCACCGTGGCCGGCGGCGGTGCCAGCCCCCAGGGTGGACATGCTGTTCTGTGTGGCGTGCAGGCCGGTCAAGGTGCCGTTGGTCTGAACCGCACTGACGATGCTTGAGCCGCTGCTGATGCTGCCGATATCCATATCACTGAGCTCGCCAGTCGCACCGATGATGTCCCGGCTGGGATTGGCGTTGGCGGTGGTCGGGTAGGGGTCTTTACCAAAGGCGGCGCGGCCGTACATATGAGCTTGTACGTTGCGCCCGGTGACGATCACGCCGTCATCTGCAAAGCTTGGAACACTGATGCCCACGCTGAGTACACAGCTGATCAGCAGTATGTTCTTCGAACCTTGAGTGAGTGTGATCACGGCGGCATTCCTTATTCTTCGCGCTGACCCTAAACAGCGCTGTAAGGGATAGAGCAGAAGCCGTGCCGCTTTTTATTTGTCTTTGTTATTCAACGGGTTGGAGTTATTTGTGGGCGAAGTGATGTCACTGCTGTTTCATCGCTGAGACACCCGCCGTTCAGGTAGGCACCCACCGCCGTACCACAAACGATTCACCCCGCTGTATCAGCGCTGTAACACTGCGTATGACAAATCAATGAATCCGCCCAGCACGGGCGATCCAGCGGCGTCGAGTGTTTCAAAAATGGACACTGCGGGCGCAGGCACGCCCATGACGGTGGCTAACGCTCAGCCTTTGGGGGATTTACGTGGGATGGAATTGATGACTGGGTTGCCGTCCTTGTTCTGGGTCAAGTAGACCGGCAGAACCTTGGGCAGCGAGGGGATGAGGTTGTTGACCTCGGTGATGTTGTAGATGCCGCCGATACGAATCGCTCCGGTGCTGGCGTCTGCCAGCATCACCGGTTTGCTCAGGTAGCGGTTGATCAACGGCAACGCATCGGCCAAGGCCAGGTTGTCGAGGACCAGCTTGCCCTGGCGCCAGGCCAAGGCGGAGTCATTGGCGGGGATCGTTCTGACGCTCGGCGTGGCGTCGCCCTGTTGATAGCTGGCCTGCATGCCCGGAGTGAGGGGCACGCTGCCGTGTACCGAATCGCTGGCAATTTGCACCGAGCCTTCGAGCAACATCACGCGCACGTGGTCTTCATACTTCCAGACATTGAACCGGGTGCCCGTGACGCGCACCTGACCCGCCCCGGCATGCACGATAAACGGGTGCGCGCTGTCGTGGCTGACCTTGAAGAACGCCTCGCCCTTTTTCAGTGTGACTCGCCGCTGATCCTTGTAGTGGCTGTAGACCAACTCGGTGCCCAGGTTAAGCTCGACTTCGCTGCCGTCACCCAGGGTGACTTGGCGCAAGCCATTGGCTGCTTGGAACCGTTCATAGGAACTCGGCAGCCAGCCGGCCTCCCAGCCGGTAAAAGCGGCGAGGGGCATTGCGGTCAGGCAGATTGCTGCGGCCACCGCATAGGTGCGCAGCCGGCTGCGCGGCTTGAAGGGCACGGGCCGCGACGGGGTTTCAGGGCGGGGCAGGTGGTCGGCGACGTCCCAGACTTCCAGCATCGCTGCGTATTCAAAGGCGTGCAGCGGGTGGGAATCATGCCATTGCGCAAAAGCCTGACGTTCGTCCGCTGTGCAATCACTTGCGTGCATGCGCATGCACCAATGCGCGGCGGCGTCGGTGATGGCGTCATATTCGGTTTCTGAAACGGAATTTTCGCTCATTAACTCATCCTGATTTCGCACATTCTAACCTCCCGAGGTGGACGGCGAGAACAGGCGTCATGGCGATTGCACATCAATTGGAACTTATTCTCGTTTGTGGCTATCAGAACGCCGAGGACACGAGTCCGTCATTCCCACCAAGGAGTACGAAAATGCTGAAGAAAACCTTAGCCGCCCTGTGTGCAACCACCGCGCTGCTCAGCGCAGGCGCCGCCCTGGCCGACAAGCCCGGTGCGGGCTGGATCACCATCGAGAAAGCGATCGAAGTGGCCAAGACCAAGGCCGGGTACGTCGAGGTTTACGCCGCAGAAGCCGACGACAACGGCTATTGGGAAGTCAAAGGCCGTAAATCCGACGGCAGCGTGTATGAAGCCCGTGTCGATGGCGCTTCGGGCAATATCCTGCGTGACCAGAAAGACTGATGCACCCCGCCGGGAGCCTGCTCAGGCTCCCGCCTCCAGCGCCCGTCCGAGTTCGCTGATCAGATAGGTGACCGAATCCGCGTTGGCCAGAATCGTGTCGATACGTTTGTCGGCGTCACTCATGAAAATCTTCCTGGCGTGCGCGAGGGTCCGGGTACCGGTGGTACTCAGGACTTTATCCATCTGCATCTGGGTGCCGTAGTTCCGGCTGAAGTCCTCCCATTCTTCGGAGAATTCGTCCCATGTCTTGAACAACCGGTCGGCAGGCGTACGGATGGACAGCGCCGTTGCGCGAATATTGGCAAGCTCGGTCTTCATCAGTCTTACTGTGTGGTTGCCGACGTTCACCAGGTCCTGGAAAGGCCGCATGCTGTCCAGGTAAGCCAAGTCTTCGGTCAAGGACTTGATGTGGGTGATCTCATGGATCAACACGGTGGCTCGTGCATGGGCCGAGATGTCGAATGGCGTGTTCAAGTTGTTCTGATAGATATCCATCGACGGGTCGAAAAAGCGGTCCAGCAAGTAGATCTTGTGATCCGGGTCTTCGGGCACTACGAAGGCATAGTTGTTTTGCGCATCGTAGCGGTGGGTACCGCTGATAAAACGTTTTGAGTTGCGGCCGACCAAGCTCTGGTCGGTCAATCCATCGAGGACCTCATCGATGCGTCGTTCAACCCGTCGCGCTTGATCAGCAGTCATTGTGACGACGCCGAACAACTCGCCGAAAAACCGCCCGAGACGACTGTTGGGATCGCGCTGTGCGGCATAGTGCAGGAGGTTGCGTTTGCAGTTGACTGCATAATAGGTCGCGACGTTGAGCGCCTCATCAATGCACTGGGCCTTCCAGCTGGACAACGCGGCAATTTCCTCCATGCCCACCGCTTCGATGTTGATGGCGTCGCGTTCGGCTTTCAGGGTCGTGCGCTTGTCTAAATAGCGACTCAAAATTTTGCCGTAGCGCGGGTGATGCAGGTAGAGGTCCAGCGTCCACGCGCCCTCGGCGTCGTGCTGCACATACGGCCCCTTCAACTCGCCTGCACTCAGGCGCCAGCGGTCACCGGCTCTTTTCACTGAATACACTTTGCCCGCCAACGGCACGAAATGATGGGTATTGGTTTCATCCGCGTAGGGGTGAGTCGGCGTCCTGCGTTTCAGTTCATTCAAGGAAAAATCGTGGGTTTCAAACGGCTGCAGTTGGGTGCGCCATGGAGCCGTCATATCCAGCTGCGCCAGCGTAAGGGCGGCGGGTTGCGCGGGCTGGTCTTCCTTGACCTGGCTTTGCGTTGCCGGGACTTGCGGCAAGACGTTGTCCAACTCCTTGCGCAACGCTGCCAATTGCGCCACGCCACAGGCGAAAGCTCTGAGTGCGTGCTGCCAGCGGTGTTGCTGCAGGTCCTCGGCGGAGATTTTGAATTGCTGGTAGCTGCGCCAGACCATCAGCGGGTAGGCCAGCTTGCCGGCCATGAACTGCAAGCCCTTGGGGATACCCTCGCTGAGCACACTGGTGACCGCGTCCCACTGTGCCTCAGCCGCGTTGGAAAATTGCGAATCGAGCATCTGCATCAGCATCTCGACATTGTCCTGAAACAGCTGGAGCGACAGGTTGCCCTCGATGGGACGGGCGCCGAGACGGATTTCCGAAAGCCCACGGTTCCAGCGCTCGCGCAGCAAGTTGCGGTAGGTGGCTTGATGGGGTGCCTCCAATCGGCCGACGACCCAGTCTTGCAGTGCGCCTGGGGTCGTGAACTCTTGAATCAACGCCGCTTCATCGGTGTATTCCTTCAGTTGGTGTCTGGGGCTATAAGGCGCGTACAGGATCAGCGGGCCGACGCTGCCGGCCTTGGCACCGATCAGGTAGCAGCCCAGGGCTTTGACCAATTCCGCGCCTGTCGTGGCCATCAATTCAAGCGGGCGAATGACCGCAGTGACCCCTTCAACGGCGTTACGCGCCACGGCATCGGGCATGTCGAAGACTTGCCGGATGAGGCCCCAGGCCGACGCGGACAGCCGCTCATCGAGGGTTTGTTCGTGGGCGTGTTGCAGCACTTGCCAGGGCAGTTGCCGACAGAACAATTGGCGACGCTGGCGGGTATCGTCAGTGTTGCCTTTGAGGAGCGTGGTCAGGCGTTGCCGGTAGAGGTTCTTCAGCCCCACTTGTCGAACCAATTGCACCACCGCAGTGCCATCCAGTTCCGGCGGCAGCGCGGTGGCGGTGCGTGAGCGCGGCCGCAGGGTGTCGGCGCTCAGCTCCGGCAGGTGCCGCAGCGCGAAGTCCGTCAAGGTCTGAATGTTGCCCTCAAGGTCGATACGGCCGGGTATCAGCACGTTGTCCGGGTTGAGCAACTGCCCTGGGAAACGCGCATCGAGCAGGGTCGAGAGGGTCGTCCTGAGCAGGTCGCGAAGGGGCGTGATGCCGTGCAGGTAGTCGCGTTCGTCCGGGGCACTGATGCGGTACTGCTCAAGCAATTCGGCGTGCAGGATTTGCTCATGGGGTGGCGCCATGCCCAGCCATACCGGGAGTGCCTGCTGGGTGACCATAAGCTGGGCGATGGCAATGGCCCGCGGCAGGTTGGTCGCAGGTGCCCGTCGTATCAGGCTGTCCATGCAGTCCTGAAAGCGCGTTGCGTGCAGCCTCATCGAGAACACGTGGTCGATTTCGTCGCGGATGAACTCGCTGTAGGTCTGTTGTCGATTGTGCAGCAGGTCGTCGTCAATACGTTGCAATGGGCCCAACTGACACGCCTGATGGGGCACACGCTTGGAGGCCGGCAGATTTTCCATCAAGGGCAGGCGCTTGAGGGGGTCGTGCAAGCGCTGGCCCAGCGCCTCGCACAACACCTTGATCGACACAAACGCCTCAAAACCACTGCGCGGCGTCCACAGCAAGGCCATGCCTGAATGTGACGGGTCCGTACCGCCACGCTCGGTCAGGACAAAACAATTGGCCAGGGCGAGGGGGGCGGCAGATGCGCCGACGTTGAGGCTCAGGCCGAAGGCATCCGGGATGAACCCGTTCAGGCCGTGGCGGGTCAGGCGGGTCAGGCCGCCGGTCTGCAGCACACTGTCCAGCAGGGCGAAGCTCTCGGGGGCGAGGCTTTTGTGCAACCTGCGCAAGTGCGCTTCGCCGCTCAACCCTTGGAGCATGCCCAGGCTGATGTGCGCGCGGTTATTCTCCAGGAGCAGGTTGGGCAGCGTGCGCAGATCATTCTGGGTAAATGTGCTCAGGACACTGTTGATGACCGCATTGAAGGTATCGACCGTCAGGTTGTTCAACTTATACCTCGCCCCGGCGCTGGGCGGGCCGTAGAACCCAGTCCGGATGGACCCCTTGAGTGCCTCGGCTTGCCCGGCCAGGCGGGCAATGAAGTGCTCGACCATGCTCGTCGACGTTTGCGGCAGGCGCTCCTCACGCTCCAGGGCGGCAGTGGGAAAGGTATTGATGTAAGCCGCGTCGGCGCGCAGGTCCAGGCGTTTACGGCCCAGCTCTGCCTCCAGCGCATTGGCGACCAGGTCGCGAAACGTCAGATGTTGATTGCGTTCCACGGCCATGGCGGCCTCCACGGCCTGCAGTCGTTGCAGGTACAGCCTGGCCTTTTCGGCGAGGACTGTGGAAGGACGGCCATTGCCGCTGGTAACCGGATGGACGCTCCAGCGCCCGTCGGTTTCCTGCTCCAGCAGGCGACTGTCAAGCATGGTGCGTACGTCCAGGGCGCTGTCGAGCAGGGCGGCCAGGTCGACGCCGCCGGCGCTGCGCCGGTAAAGCCCCAGCGCGTACTCCAGGTTGTCGAGTTGCTTGGTGACAATGTCTTCGAGCATCTCCTGGAATACATCGCCGGCCAAGGGTTTGCCGGTCACTTGTATGTGCTCCATGCCGACGAAGACACTGCGTTCCTCCACGGACAGGAAGTTGAGCAGTTCATCTTCGTGTCCAACGGCCTTGAGCATGGACAGCAGGGCATCGTTGAGGTCGTTGAGGTCGGCGAGCACTTGCACGCCGCGTGTCTGGGTGTAGAGATAAGCCTTGGAATTGCTGATCATCAGGGTGCTGGCCAGATCGACATAATGTTGAAAGGGCGCATGCACTCGCACTTTCTCGATACTCAGGTGTTTGTCGAAGGCGCTGCGCGCGGCCTGGTCCACAAGGAACAGGGCACGCAGTGTGCGGCTTTCATCGGTGGACAGGATCCAGGCCTGGTGCTTGAAGAGCAGGTCGGCGCGGAACTTGTCGCTCATGACCCGCGCAAAGAACTGCAGGCGCGACTGGCTGCCGTCGAAGTCCTCGTTCCAGTAGGTTTGCAGCAGGCTGCTCAATAATCTTGAAAGAATGCCGCTGGTTTGTTCGACGACGCTGTCCCAACGCTGCTGGTCCTGGGCCAGTTGTTCTGGCGTGAAGGCGCGGGTGTCATGAGCGCTATTGAAGAATGTATGGGTCTGGCCCACCGGCCAAGCCTGCTGCAGGTAAAACCGCAACAAGGCATCGCGCAGAGGTTCGCTGGCGACCCAATTGCCGTCGGCAACCGTGAACGAGTTCACCCGCGTGTCACCTTGTTTAAGGCCTCGGAAGTAGGTATGGGCCATGATCCCGAGCAAGGTGTCGAGCATCGCCGGGAGGCTGGGGAGCTTGCGCAGTTCGGCCAGCATCGCCGCCACATTTTTTTGCTGGCCAGCCAGTATGGCCTGCTCCTGGTCCTCCATCACCGCCCCCAGGATCACGGCGCTGGTCACCGAGAGGTGCGCACTTGCCGGCAGTGCGTCACGCTCGCCAATGGCCAGAAATTGCAGCAAAACCTTGCGCTGGTCGGGCTGGTTCAGGCGCGCTTCGACTTCATTGATCAAGGCGTCGTGGCTGTCGAACAGTTCGAGGCCGCCATAAGGCGTGTAGAGCACAGCCCTTGCTTCGTCCGGCGTCGGGCTCATCATGAACGCCCCGGCCAGCGGGATCTCCGGCTCGCCACTGGGGTTGGCCAGCAACCGCTCCACGCACATGGGATAACCGTGCACCGCAGAGTCCTGGCGTGCCGCGTCGGTAGCGTAGTACAGCGAGTGCAGCCAATTGAGATCCTTGAGTGTGAATCCCAGCGTACGCTCCCGCGAGGTCAGGACCTTGTGCCTGTCCGGGAGCATGAGTTCATCGAAAAAGTACGGCGGGGTGACGTTCGCCATGGGGCATTCTCCAGCGTTGCGGCGGCTATGAGGCCTCAATCTAGATGCGCGTACGCTGGGTTTGGCAGTACATAGCTGGGACGGATGTGCGGCGCCCGTTGACAGCAGGCACGGCAGGCGTTGTTTAATCATCGGCCTGGATTGTTGTTGTCTCTTCCAATTATAAAATCGGAGCTACAGATGTCTGCCCAGTCCCCGATAGTTGACAACGCGACAACGCTCATCGGTTTCAACGAACTGGTGGAGTTACTGCACGCGGTGTTTGTAAAGCACGGCACGTCGCCGCAAGTGGCGGCGATCCTGGCGCGCAATTGCGCCAGTGCCGAGCGCGATGGCGCCCATAGCCATGGCATTTTCCGCATCCCCGGTTATCTCAGCACGCTGGCCAGTGGTTGGGTCAATGGCAAGGCCACGCCGACGGTCACCGACGTGGCCTCCGGCTTCGTGCGGGTGGACGCCGGCAACGGTTTTGCCCAGCCAGCCCTTGAAGCGGCGCGCGCGCTACTGGTGCAAAAGGCCCGCAGCGCGGGGATTGCGCTGCTGGCGATTCATAACTCCCATCACTTTGCCGCCCTCTGGCCGGATGTCGAGCCCTTCGCCGAGGAGGGGCTGGTGGCTCTGAGCGTGGTCAACAGCATGACGTGCGTGGTGCCCCATGGCGCCGACCGACCGCTGTTCGGCACCAACCCCATCGCCTTCGCTGCACCGCGTGCGGACGGCCTGCCGATTGTCTTCGACTTGGCCACCAGCGCGATTGCCCACGGCGATGTGCAGATTGCCGCGCGCAAAGGCGAACGTTTGCCTCCGGGCATGGGGGTGGACAGCCTCGGCCAGCCCACCACCGACCCCAAGGCCGTACTGGAAGGCGGTGCGCTGTTGCCGTTTGGCGGCCACAAGGGGTCGGCGTTGTCGATGATGGTCGAGTTGCTGGCGGCGGCCTTGACCGGCGGTAATTTCTCCTTCGAATTCAACTGGGCCGATCACCCAGGCGCACGCACGCCCTGGACCGGGCAGCTGCTGATTGTGATCGACCCGAGCAAAACCGCCGGGCAAAGCTTTGCCGAGCGCAGCCAGGAACTGGTGCGGCAGATGCATGCGGCAGGGTTGCGGCGTTTGCCGGGAGACAGACGTCATCGCGCACGCGCGAAGTCGTTGGAGGAGGGGGTTGTGGTCGATCTGGATGCGCTGAACCAGCTGCGGGACTGGGCTATCTGACCTCGCCGGTAGATCAGCACTGCACAAATCGGTAGCAGCCGCCAAGCCTTGGCGAGGCAGCTGCTACGGGATTACGGGGTTACGGGACTGAAGGTTTCAGTTCCGGCGACCCAGCAGCAGGCCCACTACCAGGCCGAAGCCTGCAGAAATGGCCACGGTCTGCCATGGATGGCCACCGATATAGGTTTCGGTAGCGTCCACTACTGGCTTGCTGCGCTCGCGCACGCTGGAGACCGAATCCAGTGCCTGCTTGAGTTTGATCGCAACCTGCTCACGCAGGGTTTCGCCTTCTTCGCCCACCAGGGAAGCGCTGCTCTTGAGCAGTTTTTCCGACTCTTCGATCAGCGCCGTCAGCTCACTGAATGCTTGATCCTTGATTTGCTCTTCGACGGCTTGGGCGGCAGTTTTGCGGGCCATGGGTGTGACTCCTTGCGAGTGAATGGGACAGTGAACAATGGAGTGTCAGGCGCTGGCAAAAGTTGCAGTTTTTTTGCCGGGCAGGCACTGGTGAGTAAAATCCGAATCCGGAAAAATCGGCCTACAGTGTAAGATGTCGCCTATTTGTACAGCAGGAATTTCAACATGAGCTTCAATCTCGCCAACAAGACCCTCGCCGAACGCGCCGAGCTGGAAGATGAAAAGTCCCGCCTCTACGACCTGTGGCAAACCAACCTGGGCAAGGCCAAGGGCGAAGCCGCGCGGTTGTTCGGTGAGCGCGCCAAGCGCAAGGGCAAGTGGTCCGAATGGGTGCGCGCCGAACTCGACGGCATGTCGCCACCGGAGTTTTCCAACATGGTGCGCAGTGAAGTCAACAAACTGATGGCGGCGGCGAAGTAAAGCTGGCGGCAATCGCCTCGCGTACTTTAAGCAACATCGGATCAAGCTGGGCCTGGGTGCGCCAGCCCAGCTCCACCGGGTAGCGCGGCAGTGCCAGCGGGCAGGGCAGTACCCGCAGGCCGGTCATCGCGGCAATGGCCTGCGCCGCATGCCCTGGAATGGTTGCCACCGCCTGGCTGTCCTTGAGCAGAAAAGGCAGCGCGGCAAAGTGGCTGGTCGAGGCGCACACCTGGCGGCTCAGTCCGTGCGCCGCCAACCCCTCGTCGGTGATGCCGATAAACCCCCCTGACGACACCAACACATGCTCGCGGCTGACAAATTCATCCAGGCTGATGCTGTCCTGATCCTGCGCCAGGCTGCGTGGGTCCACGAGGCAGCGATAATCCCCTTCTCCCAATACATGGCGACTCAAGCGACTTTGCGCAAAGCCGCCGGCGGTGATCGCCAGGTCCAGGCTGCGGTCGAGCAGGGCAGCAGCAACGATCTGACTGTGGGTCTGGCGGAAGATCACCCGCAGTTTTGGCAGGCGCTGGGCGATGGCGTCCATCAGGAGGCGGCCATAGGCAATCTCGAAGTCATCGGACAGGCCCACCACCACCGACCGGCCTTGATAGTTCGAGTTGTCCGGGTTGACCATCGCCAGGCTCTGTCGGCAACGCGCCAGCGCCTCGCTGATCACCGGTTTCAATTGGTTGGCTCGCAGCGTGGGCGCCAGGCCACGGCCAGTGCGCACGAACAGTTGGTCGCCATAGACGTCACGCAAACGGCGCAAACCTGCACTGATGGCCGACTGCGTGACGCCCAGGCGCAACGCTGCGCGGCTGGCGCTGGACTCATCGTGCAGGGCTTCGAAGGTTTTCAGCAGGTTCAGGTCGACCTGGGCGATATTCATTTGGCTCATATCATTCAGCACTGAGGTGGGCTTTATTCATGATCGAGCCTGGCAGGAGAATGGGCAACCCCCCCTTATTCGGAGTGATCGTGATGCCAGTTTCCACTGTGGCAGCCCTGCAAATCGGTTCCCTGCCTGGCGGCAAGGCCGACACCCTGGCGCAAATCCTCGGCTATGAACCCGAGATCCTGCGCAGTGGCGCGCACTTGGTGGTGATGCCCGAAGCGCTGCTCGGTGGCTATCCCAAAGGTGAAGGTTTTGGTACCCAATTGGGCTATCGCCTGCCCGAAGGCCGCGAAGCCTTTGCCCGGTATTTCGCCAACGCCATCGATGTGCCGGGCGCCGAGACCGAGGCGCTGGCCGGCCTGTCGGCACGTACCGGAGCCAGCCTGGTACTGGGCGTGATCGAGCGCAGTGGCAGCACCCTGTATTGCACCGTGCTGTATTTCGAACCGTCGGGCGGCCTGGTGGCCAAGCACCGCAAGCTGATGCCCACCGGCACCGAACGGCTGATCTGGGGCAAGGGTGACGGCTCGACCTTGCCGGTGATCGACTCAGCGGTAGGGCGTATCGGCGGTGCGGTGTGCTGGGAAAACATGATGCCGCTGCTGCGCACCGCGATGTACGCCAAAGGCGTAGAGGTGTGGTGCGCGCCGACGGTGGATGAACGCGAGATGTGGCAGGTGAGCATGCGCCATGTGGCGCATGAAGGACGCTGCTTTGTGGTCAGCGCATGCCAGGTGCAGGCCTCGCCCGAGGCACTGGGCATCGAGGTTGCCAACTGGCCTTCGGAACGCCCGTTGATCGCCGGCGGCAGCGTGATCGTCGGCCCGATGGGCGACATCCTGGCCGGGCCGCTGCTGGGGGAGGCCGGGCTGCTGACGGCGCAGATCGACACCGATGACTTGGTGCGAGCGCGGTACGACTATGACGTGGTGGGGCATTACGCCCGCCCGGATGTGTTCGAGCTGGTGGTGGATGAGCGCGCCAAGCCAGGTGTGCGCTATATCACCGACTGAAACCCGGTCGAACGGTTTCGGTCGACCGCATTCCTGTGGCGAGCGGGCTTGTCCCGCGTTGGGCTGCGCAGCAGCCCCGAAACCAGGCGCAGAGGAGTGCCTGATACACCATATTTGTCTTCAGCAGGGGGGCTTCGCACCCCAACGCGGGACAAGCCCGCTCGCCACAGAGGTCCCAGTTTGCTGCGCGCCAGCGCTACGTCGAAGAGGTAGTGGGACCTCCCACCTTTGGCCCTCAGCGTTTGAGGGCTTGGTTTTCCAGCCATTCCTCGCGGGTCATTTCCCAGATATCCCGCGGGAAAGTGCCTTCTACAAACTCACCTTCATCCGTCCTGATCAAACGCATGCCCGTACGCTCGGAAATACGCCGCGAGCCCAGGTTTGGCGCCGCCTTGGGCACCCTCAGCACGGGGCGCTTGAGCACGCCGAACCAGTAGTCGGTCACCGCCGCGCTGGCTTCGGACATCAAACCTTGTCCTTGCCAGTGCGGCCCTAGCCAGAACCCCCGGTTGTTGTCCTGCTCGTCCATCAAGCTGACGTTACCAATCAACTGTTCAGGCGCGCTTTTCAGGCGCAGGGACCAATGCCATTCCTCGCCACGGACCATGGCGGGCAGGGCGATGTGCTCCAGATAGGAACGGGCGCCGTCGGCCGGGTAGGGCCACGGCACCAGGGCGTTGAGGTAACGCACCACGTCCCAATGCGCGAATTGCTGCTGGATCCCTTCGGCATCGTCCAGCGTCAGCGGGCGCAGGATCAGGCGTTCGGTGAAGAGTGTCGGTTGCATGGGGTCATTACCAAGTCGCGGCATTGGGCAAGTCCAGCGTGCCACGGTCCACAAAGCGCATCGTGCCGAACAGGCCGCCCGCCAATTTACCCCGCAGCACGTAGGGCAGGTTGTTGAGGCTCTGGGTCTGGCTCAGGCCCAAGGTCTGGCGCAGCACGGAAAACGCCGAAACGCTCACCGGCACCATCAGCACGCTCTCGGAAAAACGCGGGATGCTGCCGCGCTGGTCACTCACCCCCGATGCCAGCGGCCGGCCATTGACCTCCAGGTCGAGGGCCACGCCGTTGTAGTCGATCGCCGTTTCATTGGGGTTCTGCACCCGCAGTTTCACGGCGAAGCGCACTTCCAGGTCCTGGCTTTGCAGCGGCTCGATGCCCACCACGTTGATATTCACCGGGTCGCGGTTGGGGAACAGCGCGCAGGCGCTCAAGGTCAGCAGCAACAGCGATAGAACCATGAGCTTGCGCATGCAACGGGTGCTCCTATTTCGTGACGTCCGGGTCCTGCATCACTTTGAGGGTAGAGGACTCCGGATCAAATTCATCTTCTTCCAGTTCTATGAACTCTTCCGGCAGGAAAATGTTCAGCAGGATTGCACAGAACGCACCCACGGTGATCGGCGACTCGAAGATGTTGTGCAGCGCCTTGGGCAGCTCGCGCAACACTTCCGGCACGGCGGCCACGCCCAGGCCCATGCCGAGGGAGATCGCCACGATCAGCACATTACGGCGATGCAGCCCGGCTTCGGCGAGGATCTTGATGCCGGCCACGGCGACGGTGCCGAACATGATCAGGGTCGCGCCGCCCAGCACCGGCTTGGGCATCAGTTGCAGCACCGCGCCGATCATCGGCAACAGCCCCAGCAGCACCAGCAGGCCGGCGATGAAGTACGCCACGTAGCGGCTGGCCACGCCGGTCAACTGGATCACGCCGTTGTTCTGGGCGAACGTCACCATCGGCAGGCTGTTGAACGTCGCGGCCATTGCCGAGTTGAGGCCGTCGGCCAGCAGGCCCGACTTGATGCGCTTGATGTACAGCGGGCCCTTGACCGGCTGTTGGGAAATCATCGAGTTGGCGGTCAGATCGCCCGCCGCTTCCAGTGGGGAAATCAGGAAGATCACCGCCACCGGGATAAACGCCACCCAGTCGAACGAAAAACCGTACTTGAACGGCACCGGCACGCTGATCAGCGGTACCTGGGGCAAGGTCGCCATATCGACGCGGCCCAGGCACCAGGCCACTACAAAGCCCAATGTCAGGCCGATCACGATCGAGCCCAGGCGCAGGAATGGGTTATTGAAGCGGTTCAGCACCACGATCGTCAGCAGCACCAACGCTGCCAGCCCCATGTTGCTCGCCGCACCCAGGTCGCTGGCGCCAAAGCCGCCGGCCATGTCGGTGACGGCGACTTTGATCAGCGACAGGCCCATCAGGGTAATGATGGTGCCGGTCACGACCGGGGTGATCAGCTTGCGCAGCTTGCCGATGAACTGGCTGAACACCACTTCGATAAACGCGGCGAAAAAACAGATGCCGAAGATCGTCGAGAGAATTTCATCAGTGCCGCCGCCCCGGGCCTTGACCATGAAACCCGCGCTGAGAATCACGCTGATAAACGAGAAACTGGTGCCTTGCAGGCACAGCAGCCCCGAACCGATGGGGCCGAACGTGCGCGCCTGGACGAAGGTGCCGAGCCCCGACACAAACAGCGCCATGCTCACCAGGTAGGGCACTTCGCTTTCCAGGCCGAGCACGCCACCGACGATCAGGGTGGGGGTGATGATGCCGACAAAACTGGCCAGCACATGCTGCAATGCGGCAAATATCGCCGCGCTGAAGTGCGGGCGGTCTTCCAGGCCATAGATCAGGTCGGACTTATAGCGGGGGCGGGGGGCTTGAGCGTCAGACAAAATGAGGGCTCGGGTCAGAAAAGGGAGGCGCAGGATGCCAGAAACTGCTCAGCGTCAGAAGTGTAAAAAAATATTTATAAAGACCCTGCATAAAACCCCGATTCCTGCCGATACTGCTTATAGGCCCACCTATCAAAAACAACAGTGATGGCCGAGGTCTGGCCGTGCGTTGTCGCTGGCTGATCGTTTCGTGGCATGGACGCGTGCTGCCACTCCATTTCGAGATCACTCCTATGTCGCTCCGTCACTTGAACATCGCCCCTCGAGCTTCTCTCGGCTTCGCCTTCATCGCCCTGTTAGTGGTGGTGTTGGGCGGCTTCGCGGCCAACCGCATGACGTTGATCCGCCAAGCCTCGGTAGACATGAGCGCGAACCAATTGCCCAGCGTGACGTACCTGGGCCAGATGACGGAGAACGTCCTGCGCATGCGTATTCTGTCATTTCGCGTACTGGTCAACCGCGAGCCCGCCGCCCTGCAGGAAGCCGAAACGCGCATCGGCGTGCTGGTCGACAAGGTGAAGACGGCCCAGGCCGGCTATGCGGCATTACCCGCCGGTACGGAGGAGGCGGCGTTGTACAAGACGTTTGCCAGCACCCTGGATAACTACTTCAAGGCCCAGGCAGACATGCTGTTGCTGTCCAGGCAAGGCAACATCGAGCAGATGCGTACCCTGATCAATACCCGGATCAAGGAAGGAACCGACCAGATGGGCGAGCAGTTGAACAAGCTGATTGCGATCAATGCCGCCAACGCCAAACAAGCCAACGACCACGCAGCGCAGAGCTACACCAGCGCCATTACCGGGATTATCGTGGTGTCGGTCACCGCTGCGCTGCTCACGGTGCTGCTGGCCTGGTTGCTGACCCGCAGCATTGTCACGCCTTTGCGTAAAGCTGTTCAGGTGGCTGAAACCATCGCCGGTGGCAACCTGACCGCCGTCATTGAAGATCATGGCAACGATGAACCCGCGCGCCTGATCAACACCTTGTCGACCATGCAAACCAACCTGCGCCAGACCATCCAGCACATTGCCGGTTCGGCCACTCAGCTGGCCTCGGCGGCTGAAGAGTTGAGCAACGTGACCGAGGAAGCGTCCCGGGGCCTGCAACAGCAGAACAATGAAATCGACCAAGCCGCCACGGCGGTCAACGAGATGACCGCTGCGGTGGAGGAAGTGGCGCGCAATGCGGTGTCCACCTCCGAGGCTTCCAACCAGTCCAACCAGGCCGCGCGCGAAGGCCGCGACCGAGTGGTGGAAACCGTCGGTGCGATCCAGACCATGACCCAGGACGTACAAAACACTGCGGCGATGATCGAAGGCCTGGCCACCCAGGGCCGTGACATCGGCAAGGTGCTGGACGTGATCCGCGCGATTGCCGAGCAGACCAACCTGCTGGCGCTGAACGCCGCCATCGAAGCGGCCCGCGCCGGTGAAGCCGGGCGCGGATTTGCCGTGGTGGCTGACGAAGTACGCGCCCTGGCCCATCGCACGGCGCAGTCGACCCAGGAAATCGAGAAAATGGTCGCCGGCATCCAGAACGGCACCGGTGAAGCCGTGCAATCGATGCAACAGAGCAATCAGCGCACCCAGGCCACGTTGGAAATGGCCCGTGCTGCCGGTGTGGCCCTGGAGCAGATCACCCAGTCCATCAGCCTGATCAACGAACGCAACCTGGTGATCGCCAGCGCGTCGGAAGAACAGGCCCAGGTGTCCCGCGAAGTGGACCGCAACCTGGTCAACATCCGCGACCTGGCCACGCAGTCGGCGGCGGGGGCCAACCAGACCAGCGCGGCCAGCCATGAACTGTCGCGCTTGGCGGTGGACTTGAACGGGATGGTGGCCAGGTTCGTTATCTGACCCACTTTTTGCAATGCAATCAAATGTGGGAGGGCAAGCCCCCTCCCACACGTGTTCTGTGTGGTGTCAGAAGCTATTGCTTCCAGGCCCCTGGGTTCACCAGATTCTTGGGTTTTTCACCCGCCAGCGCCTGCAACAGATTATCCACCGCACACTTGGCCATCGCCTCACGCGTCTCATGGGTCGCCGAGCCGATATGCGGCGTCGCCACCACGTTGTTCAAGCGCAGCAACGGCGAGTCGTGGCTGAGCGGTTCTTTTTCGAACACATCCAATCCCGCCGCCCGAATGGTGCGTTGCTGCAAGGCTTCGACCAACGCCGCCTCGTCCACTACTTTGCCCCGCGAGATATTGATAAAGATCGTCTCCGGGCCCATCAGCGCAAACTGCTCGGCGCCGATCAGCTTCTCGGTTTCAGCCGTGAGCGGCAGGGTCAGGCAGACAAAATCGGCCTGTTGCAGCAAATCGTTAAGGCTGCGGTACTGCGCACCAAAGCGCTGTTCCACCGCTGGTTTGGGCGAATGGCTGTGGTAGAGCACCGGCATGCCAAAACCGAAATGCCCGCGCTGGGCCAAGGCTTCGCCGATGCGGCCCATGCCGATGATGCCCAGGGTCTTGCCATGCACGTCGCTGCCGAAGTGTGCCGGGCCGATATTCTTGTTCCACTGGCCGGCACGCACCATGTCGGCCAGCTCTACCACACGCCGGGCGGTGGCCAGGATCAGCGCGAAGCCGGTGTCGGCGGTGGTTTCGGTGAGCACGTCCGGGGTGTTGCTGAGCAGGATGCCGCGCTCGGTCAGGTAGTCGATATCGTAGTTGTCGACCCCCACGGACACGCTGGCCACGGCTTCCAGTTGCGGCGCGAGGTCCAGCAACCTGGCATCCAGGCGCAGGCTGGCACCCAGCAGGCCATGGGCGGTGGGCAGGGCATCGCGCAGCTTGGCCAGGCCGGTCTCATCCAGTGCATCGATCAGCGTGACATCGGCCCGCTCATGCAGGCGTGCCATCAGTGGCGCAGAGAGTTTCTTGTACAACACAACGGACTTTTTCATGAGGTCTTTACCTTCAACTCCAGGGTTGGCGCCGGCGAGCGGTCACTGGCGCCGGGCTTGAGGAAAATCGTCAGCACCACCGACAGCATCAGCGCACCGCTCATCAGCAGGTATGAAGCGCCGGGCGAGCCGGTACTGCTATTGAGGTAACCCACCAGGTACGAGCCGCCGAACGAGCCGAGGGCGCCCATGCTGTTGATCAGCGCCATGGCGCCACCGGCCACGTTGGCAGGCAGGATCTCCGGGACGATGGCAAAAAATGGCCCGTAAGGCGCATACATGCAGGCCCCGGCAATCACCAGCAGGGTGTAGGACCACCAGAAGTGTTCGGCGCCCAACGCGTAGGACGCATAGAACGCGATGGAGGCAACCAGCAGCGGCGGCCACACAAAGCGCTTACGCTTTTGCAGTTTGTCCGAGCCCCAGGACACCACCAGCATGGCGATCACTGCGGCGAGATAGGGCAGGGCCGACAGCCAGCCGGCCTCGACCATGTCCATCTGCAGGCCTTTCTTGAGGATCGACGGCAGCCACAGGACAAAACCGTACACACCGATGCTCCAGCAGAAGAACTGCAGCGCGAGGATGATCACCTTGGGCGAGCGGAACGCTTCGGCGTAGTTCTTCACCGCCTTGATACCGACCTGTTCGGCAGCCAGCGCGGCCTCCAGGTCTTTTTTGTGCTGTTCGCTCAGCCACTTGGCGTCTGCGGGTTTTTCATCCGCGAGCTTCCACCAGATAAACGCCCACAGCACCGCCGGCAGGCCTTCGATGATAAACATCCAGCGCCAGCTGAAATGCTGCACCAGGTAGCCGGACACCACCGACATCCACAGCATGGTCACCGGGTTGCCGAGGATCAGGAAGGTGTTGGCGCGCGAGCGTTCGGCACGGGTGAACCAGTGGCACAGGTACACCAGCATCGCTGGCATCACCGCCGCTTCAACCACGCCGAGCATGAAGCGAATGACGATCAGCATGTAGGCGTTGGACACCACCCCGGTCAGGGTGGCCAGCCCGCCCCAGAGGATCAGGCTGACAAAAATCAGCTTTTTGACACTGCGCTTCTGCGCGTAGATCGCCCCCGGCACCTGGAAGAAAAAGTAGCCAAGGAAGAACAGTGCACCCAGCAACGACGACATGCCGGGGGTGATCATCAGGTCTTCGGCCATCCCGGAGGCGGCGGCAAAACCGTAGTTGGCGCGGTCCAGGTACGCCAGGCTGTAGGTGATAAAGACGATGGGCATGATGTACCACCAACGACGGGTGGCGAGTTTCACGGTGTCCATAAGGTTGCTCCTGAGCTTGTTGTAGTTGTGGCAACAGGGTGTGGGTCAAGCGACGGATCGGGTGGGTAATTCAGAACGGGTGGGCAAGCCTTCCATATCGCCGCGACTCTGTACGGCGCGGCTGCCGATCCAGTTGCCGCGCTGCACGGCCTCGGGGAAGCTGAGGTTTTCCAGCAGGGCGCTGATCATGCCCACGGCAAAGCCATCGCCGGCGCCGACGGTGTCCACCACCTTGTCCACCCGTACAGCGGCGACAAAACCTTGGTCCAGTTGGGTTCGGTAGTAGGCGCCATCCTGGCCAAGCTTGATGGCCACGGCTTCGGCGCCCTGGTCGATGTAGAAGGCGGCAATATCGGCCGGGTCGTCGTAACCGGTGAGCAAACGGCCTTCGCCCAGGCCCGGCAAAACCCAGTCGGCGAGGCCGGCGAGGGCGTTGATTTCGCGGATCATCTGTTCTTGGCTGGTCCACAGCGACGGACGCAGGTTCGGGTCGAATGACACGCTGCGCCCGGCTTTGCGCATCTGCGTCATCAATTCGCGGGACAGCTCACGGGTGGCCTCGGACAAGGCCGGTGGAATACCGGTGGCATGCAGATGGCGGGCTTGCAGCAGCGCCGGGCTGATGGCGCCGATGGAGAGATGGCTGGCCGCCGAGCCCTTGCGGAAGTACTCCACCTGCGGGTCATCGCCGGCTTCTTCGCGGGACTTGAGTTGAAAGCCGGTGGGGTGCAACGGGTCGACCGCTACATGCCGGCAATCCAGGCCTTCTTTTTGGAGCGTGTCGACCACAAAGCGCCCGAGGGAATCATTGCCCACCCGGCTCAGCCAGGCGACGTTGAAGCCCAGGCGCGACAGGCCGATGGCGACATTGCTGTCGGCGCCGGCAATGCGTTTGTGAAACTGTGCGACCTGGGCCAGGTCGCCGGTCTGCTCGGCGACAAACATCGCCATGGTTTCGCCAAACGAGAGGATATCGATCTCAGACATGGGCGTGCTCCGCACGGGGTTGGCCAAGCAGGGCGAGGGTGGCTACTTGCTGCGCGGTGACGTCGACCAGGTCATCGCCCTGCAACGGGAATTCCACGGCCCGGGTAATTCCTTGAGTCATGTGCTTGAGCAGTTGTTCCCACAGATGCAGGTCGGTGGCGCCGGGCGGCAGCGCCACCAGCTTGCCGTCCGCGCGACGCGCCACGGCCTTGCAGTGCAGGTAGTCGACGTGCCGGCCGAGCAGGCGTGCGGCGGTCAGGGCGGATTGGTCCTGCCACTGCCAGTTGCCAATATCGAAGGTCATCTTCACCGGCAGACCCAGGCGCTCGACTTCAGTGAAGAAGCGCTGCATCGGCTCGATGCGTCCACCGTGCAGGGTCTGGTCGTTTTCCACCAGCAGCTTGACTGGGTGACGGTCGAGCAGGGCGTGCAAGCTTTCCAGGTCGTTGGTGTCGGTGAAGTAGCCGAGGGAGACTTTCAGCCAGCGCGCACCAAAGGCCTGGGCGCGGTCGAGGGTGGCGCTCAGTTCCGCATTCGGCTGGGCGCGGCCGGCGACCCACAATTCCAGGGGCGATGAGAACACCGCCTCCAGACCGTGCTCGGCGGCGGCCTGGGCCAATTCGGCGGGTTGCTCAACGGTCAGCAGTTCTTCACGCCACTCGATGCGCTGGGCACCGGCAGCGGCCAGCAGCTCGACAAAACTCAACTGGCCTTGCTGGCGAACCAGGTCGGCGCCGTAGCTGGAAAGGCTGATGGAGACGGGGTATTTGTGCATTGTTGTTTACCTCTGAAACCGGTTTCATTTTTCTACGTTAAATGTCCAATCGACTCTGCCGTAGCAGTTGCTACGTGTACGGGCGCTGGGTGGAGCCTCGGATGATCAACTGGGGCAAAAAATCCAGGGTGCGGGTCGGCGCGGTGTCACCGCGCAACCGCTTGAGCAAGCAGTCGAACGCACTGGCGCCAATCGCCTCGGTCGGCTGGGCGAGGGCGGTGATGCCGTTGCCCACCAACGGGTACCAGTCCAGATCGTCCAGGGCGATCAACCCGATATCGCCGAACAGGTTGCAGTCCAGCGCCTTGAGCGCACGGGTGCAGGCCAGCGTGGCGACGCCGTTGGCACAGAACACCGCCTTGGGGCCGGGTTTGGCGAGAAAGGCTTGCAGGCGTGGTTCCAGCGCATCACTGAGCTCCAGTACCGCGCCGGTCAGCGCCGGGTGCCGGGCAATTTCGTGCTTGAAGCTGTCCAGGCGTTCCTGCCGTGAACTGGTGCCATCGCAGGCTTCGCTCACCAGCAACACCTCGCGGTAACCCTGCTGTTCCAGATGCTCCACGGCCATGCGCACCGCCGCCGGGTTGTCCAGCCCCACGAGGTCGCTGTGCAGTGGCTCGACCTTGCGGTCCACCAGCACCAGGGGCATTTCCCTTTGCAGTTCCAGCAGTTGGTCGAGGTGGTGACCGAGGGTGTTCACGATCAACCCTTCGATGTTGTACGAGCGCAGCGCCGCCAGGTGCTTGCGCTCCTGCTCGTCATCGCGGTCGGTGTTGCACACCACCAGGCTGTAGCCGTGCTGGCGGCAGGCGGTTTCGACGCCGTGCATCACGGCAATGGAGTAGGGGTTGCGGATATCGGCCACCAGCATGCCGATCAGGCGCGTGCGGCCACGTTTCAAGCCACGGGCCATCTGGTTAGGGCGGTAGCCAAGCTGCTCGATGGCTTGCTCGATGCGCAGGGCAATGGCGTCGGAGAGCAGAGCGCGGTCGTCGCCGATAAAGCGCGACACGCTGGCTTTGGACACGCCGGCGCGTTGGGCGACGTCGAGCATGGTGACACGGGTGCGTTGGGCGGCGGAAAAAGGGGTCACGGTCGCGGGCCTTTCTTATTGGATTAACGGTTTCCTGCTACGAATGCATAGCGATGAAACCGGTTTCAGAAGACACCAAGTCCACACGTTCGTCAAGCGTCCATCCCCCGTGCCGCGGCTTCTGAACCGACGAACGGCGCAGCCGACCTGTTAGTTCTGACAGTATCCACGGGCTCGGAACCGGAGCTTAATTGGGTCAGGCAAACAGTCTCAATCAGCAGCGCTCCGACTGCCCGTCAAGGCGCAGCGCCGGTGTTGCGACAGGTCAAGGAGAGCTTCATGGCCATCTCAGGAAAGTCCCGCTCCGCTGTTTTTTACGGTGGCGTACCGCAGGCATCGGAACTCCCTGCGGCGGTTGTGGTGAACGCTATTCCGGGAGATCCCAATGGCTTGATTCCAACCGAATATCTGTATCACCCGATCAAAATTCAGTTGGAGAAGATATGGCGTTTTCCTGCCCTGGATAGGGAGACAGATTACGTCCACTTTTACATCAAGCCCCACACGCCCGAACCGGAATACCCGCTTCCGCCGATTCCACTGCAAGGGCCGCTCACGCAGGAAAAAGACTTTCCTGTGGAGCTGAGCATCGGTGGCAATTGGCTGAAGATCAGCGGTTCATACGACATCCGGTATGAAGTAGACGGGCCCGGCGGGTTGGAGCAAAGCCCTCACACCAGGACGTTTACCATTGATTGGATCGCGCCCGGAGGCAGTGCTCCAATGCTACCGGCCACTTTCGTAGATCCTGAAATAGCCGAGTTCGGTGTGACGGAAGAGTACCTGAGTACCCATCCGACGATCGAAGTGCTGATCCCGACCTACTTTGATCGGCAGCCCTTTGACGAGGTGCCGATTTTTTTGTTGTCCAGCGAAGATGCCAATCCCTTCGAAGCGGTTTACATCCACACGTTCACCTCCAGCACTGAACCGCTGAAAGTACCCGTGCCATCAAGCGCTTTTCGTACATTGCAGTCGGGCCCGCGCGCATTGCGCTATACCTTGCGCGACAGGGCGGGCAACCAGCGCCTGGATTACTCAGGCCCGACGCCGGTGTATATCGATCTCGACCCCGCGCCCAGCGGATTGAAACCCCTGTCAATTGTGGCGTATGACTATGACGGCCGGGTTGATCGTGGCGATGCGCGACAAGGTGTGACGGTACATTTCGGGGCCTATTTCGACTGGAAGAGCACGGACGACGTGGTTGTGAGCTGGAACGGTATCGTCCTGGCCAGGGAACCCGTGACCGGCTTTCCCAAAACCGTCGCCGTTGATTGGGCAACGTTGATTCAAAAAGGCTATGTGCAAACGCACTTCCCGGTGCAGTACTTCATTTACCGCGCGGGCAGCTCTGATGGTGTGCCATCACCTATTCGGTACATCGACGCCGACTTCCGCGTGGCCGGGCAGGACCACGAGGATGCGCCAGCCGAATACAACCGGCACCTGGCGAAAGTCGAGATTAGCGGTGGTGGGTCCGATACACCCAATCACTTGGATTTCAATGATGTCGATAAACCGGTTACCGCCAGGGTTGTGTTATTTGACGATCCTAAAGTAGGCCAATGGATGGATTTGTATTGGGGCGATGTAGAAGAGGCTGTTGCCAGGTATCAAGTAAAGGCGGGAGACGTCGCGGGAGCAATCGTGACGTTCCCACTTATAGAGTGGTCAGCGATTGCGGATCATATAGCTAATAATCCGGCGTTTCCGGTCACGTATCGAACCAGTAATGGCGTCAATGAACAATTGGCGCCAAGTCAGACGGTGAATATCAATATTGTGCCGCCGGTTAAATTCCCGCCTCCTGAGTTTTTACACGCCGAGAATAGCTGGCTTCACTGTCAGACTTCTCCACCCCTCTGGGAAGGCGTGCATGTTCGAGTAAACAAGCACATTGCAATTCAAGATAAAGATGAACTGCGCCTTAGATGGCAAGGAACCCTGGGATTTGCGGGTAACAGACCTATTCCAGAAACGTCCGAAGTGTTCGTCGAGCCTTGGGCGCCTATCGATGATACCCGCGGCTACCATGATTTTATTGTGCCCTATCTGCCCTATGTACAACCCATGAAAGATAACGGTGGCGCGATGGCAGAGTTTAGCGTGTGGCGCAAAGGCGTGAGGGTGGGAAGTTCGCAGGTTCGTTATGTGAAAATCGACCGGAAGTTTGCGACGTCACCGCCCGTGTACTGCGGTCCCGGTGGGCCGGGGCCAGAGGGGGCAGTATTTAAATAAGCTCTTTTGATGTGTGTTTCATTCCGGCAACAGAAGCGTCGTCGTGTCTGCATGTTATTTGGCTATGTGATGCCTGTTATTTCTTAAGGGTGTTGTTCACGGGCCTGGACGCTTGCGAGCCCTTTCTATGAGCAAGGAGAAATCGAGATGGCAATTAATAGTTTAAAAAAGTCAGTTGTAACAGGCTGGGACGACCCCAATTTGAAACCGCCAGAGTTTCCCCAGGCCCTCAACGGAGAAAACGGCTTGATATGGCGGCCATCCCTGAGCGACGACGGTGGCTTACGGGTTGATTGCCCGATCTGGAGGTTTCCGGATGATGGCGACGAGATGCAGATCGAAGTCAGCCTGGTGGGGCAAGCGTTCTGGATCCCGCTGGACCCGATTTTTTTTTCGACTCAGCCCAGTGGGCCCTTTGTCGAAGTGACCGTTAGCGAGGATCTTTTAGGCCATGGCGAGTTCGATCTTCGATTCAAGGTCAAGCCTGGCTCAGGCGGTGATTACTCTGACTTTTCGCAGCAACAACGGGTCAAGATTGACCTTTACGGGCCCTATAAGTCTCCCGGCAGAAGTGAAGCGCCAGCAAGAATAATATTTCCCGATTCACTGCCCCTAGGCGTCGACATTACCCAGGACACGCTGGATTTGAATCCTGGTGGTTTCGACTTCGAAATTCCAGGTTATGCAGGTTTTGAGGCTGGGGACAGGGTGGTCAGGTTCTGGTTTACCGCACTCCAGCCACCTGACGATGCGCCGTGTTTGGGTAGCGTTCCCATGGAAAGCGGTGGGGTGGAAATCAATCTGCCCATTTCGGCTTTTCACGATTTCGTGGACGGTAACTATTTTGCCTACTACCAGTTGTGCGATGCCGCCGGTAACACCAGTGAAATTTCCAAAATCCCCACGGGGCGTCGGCTCAAACGTAGCGCAAACTTGAACTTGGCTGCTCTTTTGGTTGTTTCCCCGCCAGAGGACGCGTTGGTCGATATCGAGGCGTGGCAGGCGGGTGTGGTGGTGGCAATCCCCAATTATACGTGGGAGCCTACCGATCAATACAGGCTGCGTTGGGGAAGCCAAACGACGGCATTAGCGCCACTGACTGGGGTTTTTCCATTCGAATTTACGGTGCCGTCCGAACTGATCTTGAACGAATATGCCGATGAGACGGGGCCAGTGTCGACGGAGGTCACTTATGAGATTCTCAGGACGGGGTCTTCCAATCGGCCTTTGGACGACACGCTGGTCGATGTTGATCTCAGTGTTGAAGGGCCACCCGTAGTGATTCCGGGAGACCCAAATCCTGACTTGGACCTCGTCACCATCACGGGTCCGGCGTCCGCCCCCACCACGAACTACCTGAACTCTGCCGACATCGATCATGTCGACCCTATCATCGCAACTTTCGATTTGTGGACGGTCGACCCTGAGCCCGAACCCGATATGGTTATTACCCTGTTTTGGGGTAATAAACTGAACCCGGCAGGCTCATACACCGTTCAGGTGGACGATGGTCCTGGTTCTCCGGTGAGTATCGACGTGGATAAGGACGCCATTGCTAAAGCGGGCAATGACGACGCCATCCCCGTTTTTTGTGGTGTAAGTGGCCCCGGTACGACCAATATCAACTATTCAGACAGTACTCCCGTTGAAGTGGACAATGCGATTACACATAAACTCGAAGCGGCCGAGTTCCGCAATACGCTCTCCTGGGGTGGCGACCCTCGTGGCAGGATTACGTGTGCATCCTTGCGACCCACAGGGACCGAAACGCCGCCGGGCGATAAATACATCGAAGTCTGGATTCCGCCGAGCGCTGATTTTTTCGACGATGGGACACAAGTCAACTTCGAGTTCGTAGCCTCTGTCGGGCTTGCTGGCGACCAACCGATTGCGGCAACGCGAGGTACCGCTTCGGTTACGTTGGACGCGGAGATGGCGAAAAATGGGTTCATCTTCGAACTCAAGCCTTTCGACCCGCATCTCAAGGTAGTGGGGGCAGAGCCGCCGTTTGCCTCGATGTGGCTCCAATACTCTGTGGATGTCGCAGGAACGCCGGCAGAGTCCGTGCCCGCCGTTGTTCCGGCGCGCATGGTGACGGTCAATAACTTCTGTGATGGTAGTCCCGCATAACGTAATGAGCGCTGTAACAACCACCGCGGCGTGAGGCGCCTCGGTGGTTTTTTTTGCTCCAAGCAGTCATTTCTTTTGTGTTGTTCAGATTTTTCCTACTTACCCCTACGCCCTCCATCTCTAACCTCGCGGCCTCTATACGACTGGCTCTACTCATTTGGAAAGAGCCATTCAGTTGGTTTAGGCATCTTAGTCAGAGCGAGTGTTTCAGCATGTCTTTCAAGTATCTTTTTAAACGTAGCCCCCTAAGTGTGGCAGTCAAAGTGTCATCCCTCGGCCTTCTGCTGGGTGTTGCAGTACAGAGCCAGGCTAGCCAGGAAGTGGTTGCCCCTGGCGAGTCCAAAGTGATTGAAGCGGGAGAAGACGTAAAGAACTGGGCGCTGCAAGCCGGCTCCAGCTTGGCCGTCAACGGTGCAACGACCGGTTCGATCCGCGCCCTTGGTGCGCAATTGGCGGTGAATAGTGGCAGCACCGTGGAGCGCATTGTTGCCCAGGAAGGGTCCACGGTGACCATCAGCGAATCAACCGTTAAATCCGCAGCGCCAGGGGCTTCGGCCATGGAACTGACCAATGGCTACGCGGCTATTTCCGGCAGCCATCTGGAAAGTGCTCAATCCATCGGCCTGGTGCTCAACCGCTATACCTCGGCCCCCGTTGGTTCCCGTGCCGATGTCAGCAACAGCACGATCATCGGCCGGCAGGCCGGCGCCTCGGCGACTCAATTCAGCGAGCTGCTGTTGCGTGACTCGCTGGTGCAAGGGACTGCTGCAGGCAGCGCTGGTGTCTCGTTGATCGGCGGTTCGGCGTTTGCCCAGACCAGCACCCTGGTGGGGGACCAGAATGGCGTGCGGTTCACTCGCGCCGCAGGGATTACCGAGGATGGCGTGCTGGTTCTGGATCAGTCGACGGTCGAAGGCAAGACCGGCGCAGCGATTCTGGTGGCCGGGTTGCCTGGCCGGGTACCTACGGCAACCATCGAAGTGAACAACGGTTCGCAGTTGATCGGCGGCAATGGCAACCTGCTGGAAGTGACCGGCGGCGCCACAGCCAACATGACGGTCAACAACAGCCATTTGAACGGCAATGTCATCGTCGAAGCAGGCAGCCATGCCAACCTGGGTTTGCAGAACCATTCGTCATTGACCGGGGTGTTGTTGAACGTCAGCAGCCTGAGCATTGGCGAGGGTTCATTCTGGGACTTGACCGGCGATAACCTGGTTGGCGACCTGGATCTTGCCGGCGGCACGGTGAAATTCGGTGCAACTGATGCGTTTTACCAGTTGAACCTGGATACCCTCAGCGGCAACGGTACGTTCGTGATGGGCGCTGATTTTGCTGCCGGCCTGAATGACTTCTTGAATATCAGTGGGGACGCCACGGGGCAACATCAGCTGTTAGTCGCCAGCAGTGGCGTTGAACCGGTGTCACCCGGTGACGTCCACATTGTGCATACCGGTGGCGGCGATGCTGAGTTTTCCCTGGTGGGGGGGAGTGTGGATCTCGGCGCCTGGTCCTATGGGCTCAAACAGGAAGGCAACGACTGGTTCCTCGACCCATCCGCACGTACCATCAGCCCGGGCACGCGTTCGGTGCTGGCCTTGTTCAACACCGCGCCGACCGTGTGGTACGGCGAGGCGAGCTCACTGCGCAGCCGCATGGGTGAGTTGCGCCACAACGACGCGCTGGCCGGTGGCTGGATCCGCAGTTACGGCAACAAATACTCGGTGTCCGATGCTAGCGGTGTGGGGGTCAAACAGACTCAGCGCGGTTTCTCCCTGGGGGCTGATACACCGTTGAGTGAGGACAGCCAATGGTTGGTCGGTGTAATGGCGGGGCATAGCACGTCGAACCTGGACCTGAGCCGTGGCACTTCCGGTACGGTGAAGAGTTACTACGCAGGTCTTTACGCGACCTGGATGGATGCCGATAGCGGGTATTACTTTGACGGTGTGGTCAAGGCCAACCGTTTCGAGAACGACACCGAGGTTGCCATGAGTGATGGCGTCAAGGCCAAGGGCAACTACGCAACCAACGGCATTGGTGCGTCGGCGGAAGTGGGCCGCACCATCAAACTGGACGACGGGTTCTTTGTTGAACCGTTTGCCCAAGCGTCGACAGTGATGGTCAAAGGCAAGAACTTCGAGTTGGACAACGGCCTGCAAGCCAAGGGTGAAAACACCCACTCACTGCTGGGCAAGCTCGGTGTGACCGTAGGTCGTGATTTCATCATGGACGATGGCAGTGTTGTCCAGCCGTACCTGCGTACCGCAGTGGCCCACGAGTTCGCCAAGGACAACAAAGTCTCGGTCAACGGCCATGCGTTCAACAACGACCTGTCGGGTTCACGTGCCGAATTCGGTGCGGGTGTGGCCGTGTCGCTGTCGCAGCATCTGCAGTTGCATGCTGATTTCGAACACAGCAAGGGCAAGCATGTGGATCAGCCCTGGGGTGTTAACGTCGGCGTGCGTTACAGCTGGTAAAGGGTTGTGCAGCACCCAAAAAGGAAGCTTCGGCTTCCTTTTTGCGGTTCGGAGCAGGGCACCTGTGCGGGATAGTGACGTTCATCCCAGGCTGAACAACGCCGTGATGGTGGTTATCGGGTTACCGTCGTCACGAGTGCGGATGTCGTCCAATCCACCTGCCACGTGACTATTGTTCGGGTCCACGGTTACCAGATCAATCAGACCGCTGGCACCGTATCTGAGGATCGGGTTATTCAAACTATCAGTCGAATAGGTCAGCCTGATATTCGGATGGTCCTCCAGTTTGTAGAGACCTTTCGAGTACGTGTCGGGAAACGCCAACTGGATTTTATGGGTGACACCGTTATCGTCGACCCTGCTGCCGGAAAGGGTCCATCTGCCGCCAGTATGGGTGATGGAGAATATTTTGGCGGTGAAGTCCTCCCCATCGACTTTACCCTTGAAGTGTGGAACGGCGATACGTGATTCTTGTGCGCTCGGTTGTTGAATGACTGACATGAATGCATCTCCTCTGCTTTTGTGATGGCCTCCCCAGGCTCAAGGCTTGGATAGAGGCGTAACGGACGTGTCGATAGGTTCAGGGTTTGCGTTTTAACGAGACATCATCAAAGAAGACCGCGCCATCGATCCCGATCATGAGGACAGTGAGCGCCGTAGTACCGGCGGGCATCACAAACTCACGTGTATGGGAAGTCCAGTCGGACGCGTCCACGCGGATTTCCGGAAATACACCCGACGGGGCTAATTCGAAGCGGAAGAAACCGTGCCCGCCAAATAATACTTGCGTGCGAAAAGACAATTCATAGGTGTTCCCACCGGTGACCGCGATGGTCTGTCGGGCGCGGCCGTTCAAAGAAGCCTCAAAGGTATTGCCATCAAAGTGGGCTCGCGAGCCGCCTGGGGATCCGGTGGTGTCCCAGTGAGTGCTGTTGGCAGAAAAATCACCATTGAGCACCAACTCGGGCGTGGGCACGGTGCTCGTGTCCAGGATCAGGTTCAATTCGTCGACACACACTTCGCCCTCTGTTCCGATGACGCTCACCGTGATGTTGGTGGTGGCAGGGGGAGTGGTGAAGCTGATTTGCCGACGGGTCCAGAGGTGGAAGTCATTAAGGTCCAGGCGTGCGCCGACACTGGGCTGGTCGGCCTGGATCAGGAGCTCGCCTCTGCCTTTGAAAAGGACTTGGCTCCAGAACTTCAACAGGTAGGTGGTTTCTGCACCCGCGCTGATGACTTGAGAGGTCTGACCATTGAGCACCCGGCAATACTGGCGCGAGTAGTCCACGGTGTTCAGTGTGGTCCATTCGGCGCCATACCTGCTGAAGCTGCCATTACGCATCAGGTTGTTGACCCGCGTGTTTTGCCCAGGCATATACGTTTCTCCGACGACTCCCTGTTTGTGAGGCTATTGCGCGCCATAACCAGGACCTTGGCAACTGTCAGAACTAACAGGTTGCGGCTGCCATTCGTCGGATTCGATGTGCTGTTACAGGAGTACCCCCAGCCACGCGGAAGCGACTAATAACAGCGCCATGCACCTGTTGAACCGTTGCAATGCCGTGGCCGAACGAAGCGCCCGGCTCGACCCCGCGCCAAGCACTGCCCATACCCCGAGGCACGGCAAAGAGACCAGGAAAAACACTATCGACAGGCTCAGCACATGCGCCTGACGCCCCTCTCCCTGCCCGGCGAACACGCTGACCACCGCCAACGCCATCATCCACGTCTTGGGGTTGACCAGTTGCAGGCCGGCCGCACCGATCATGCCCAGGCGCTTGTGTGCAGTATCGGTCTCGAGGGCGTGGGCCGGTGCGCTGAAGATCTGCCAGGCCAGGTAGCTCAGCCAGGCGATACCGATCCATTGCATGGCGGTCTGCACACGTGGCAACTGGACCAGTGATTCACCGAGGCCTGAACCCACCGCCAACACAATCCCGGCCGCACCGGCACAGGCTCCGAGGATGATCGGGAGTGCTGCCCGCAGGCCATAACGCGCGCTGTTGCTCAGCACCAGGATATTGGTGGGGCCGGGGGTAATGGAGGCAACGAAGGCAAATAACAGGAAGGGCAGTAACGGGGAGGACATGCTGGGGACTCCAGTGAATCATTCAGTGGCGTCCATCCTCACAAGCCTGTGCGTTAACTGTCTGGAAGATTTGAGCAGCGCTTGCGGTACGCGGCCGGTGTCATGCCGTAGGCGCGCACGAACCAGCGGCCCAGGTGACTTTGATCGGCAAAGCCCAGGGCAATCGCCATATCCGCCGGTTGCTCGCCCTTGGCCAACAAATGCCGGGCACGGGCCAAGCGCAGTTGTACGAGGTAGGCATGCGGCGGCAGGCCGAAGGCGCTCTTGAACGCGCGGGTCAGGCGGAAGCGGTCGACGCCACAGGCTACGGCCAGTTCGTCCATGCCGACGTCTTGATGCAAGTGGGCATGCAGGTATTCGCGGGCCTTATGGGCGACCAGTGGCAAGCGTGGGTCGTCACGGTAGCGCGCGCGCCACGCCAGGTGACCGGTGAGGCGCTCCAGCAATTGGTCCATGGCACGCTGGCGCACGATGCGCACTTCACCGCTGTGCAGCGTCTGGAACGCCTGGCTGGTGGCGATGGCCAGGCGTGAATCGCTGGTCAAGGTCGTGGCAAAACCCAGTTGGCTGTTGAGCGGCGCCTCTTCGAACACCGCACTCACTTCCCGCGCCAGCCACTGCGGGTCGAGGTACAGCATGTGGTAGGTAAAACCGTCTGCCGTGGGCGCGTCGCCGTCATGCAATTCACCGGGTTCCACCAGGAACACCTGGCCGGGCACGCTGTTGTGCCGGGTGCGACGGCAGTTGAACTGCTGCACGCCTTGTTCGGTGACGCCGATCAGGTAGCTGTCATGCCAGTGCGGGTCGTAGGCGTGGCCCTCGAAATGCGCGCGCAGGGTCTCGATGCCGGTGTCGGCGTCCTGGGATAAATCGATCCAATTGTGCGCGGCCATAAACCACCGAGACGGAATGTGTAAGGGTATTAGCGCCCACCGACACCTGAGCGTCTAGAAGGTTTGTGCAGCCTAGCCGAACAGCCCGGCGGCGATGTTGATCGAGAACCCCAGGATCGCCGTATTGAACAAAAAGCCGATCAGCGACTGCCCCAGCACCACCTTGCGCATGCCGCGCGTGGCGACGCCGACGTCAGAGGTTTGCACCGCCACGCCGATGGTGAAGGAGAAATACAGGAAGTCCCAGTAGTTCGGCGTCAACAGCCCTTCGGCAAACCGCAACGCTGGCTCCTTGCCATTCCAGGTGTAATACAGGCGGGCGTAATGCACGCTGAAAATCACCCCGATCAACAGCCATGAACCGATCACCGTCAGCCCGGTAAACCCGTAGTGCAGCAGGCGCTCGGAAGTGGCCAGGTCTTTGCTGCCCACCAGTTCGAAGGTGATGGTGGCCAGGCTCGCGATGGCGGCGATGCACACCGTGAACAGCACCAGCCCGGCGTTTTCGTCCTCGATTTCGGCGATGCGCTTTACATCGTCGGCCCTGGCACGGCTGGTCAACCACAGCATCAGTACCAGGTAGGTCCAGACCCCGGCGTTCCAGCCGATGAGGATTTTGCTGGCGAGGGTGTCGGCCGGTGCCAGGATGCCTACGGCAAGGCCGAGTACGGCGGCGGCGGAGAGGCGAGGGTGGGTGCGGGCGAGGAAGGGCATGGCGGCTCACAGAGGGTTACCTGTGAGCACCTTAGCGCATTTTTTGTGGCGAGCGGGGCAAGCCCGCTCGCCACAGTTACAGTGTCCCCCAAAAACCTTAGCGCTTTTTGCGCACCAGTTTCATGACCACCACAAAGAACACCGGCACAAACACCACCGCCAGCGTCGCGGTGATCATCCCGCCGATCACACCCGTGCCGATGGCCTGCTGGCTGGCCGAGCTGGCACCGGTGGCAATCGCCAATGGCACCACGCCGAGGATAAACGCCAGCGAGGTCATGATGATCGGCCGCAACCGGAGCCGTGCGGCTTTCAGGGTGGCGTCGATCAGGTCTTCGCCCTGGTCATACAGGTCCTTGGCGAACTCGATGATCAGGATCGCGTTCTTCGCCGACAAGCCGATGATGGTGATCAGGCCGACCTTGAAAAACACATCGTTGGGCATGCCGCGCAAAGTCACCGCCAGCACCGCGCCGAGCACGCCCAACGGCACCACCAGCAACACCGACGTCGGGATCGACCAGCTCTCATACAGCGCCGCCAGGCACAGGAACACGATCAGCAGCGACAGGCCCAGCAGGATCGGGGCCTGGGCGCCGGACAGGCGCTCCTGCAACGACAACCCGGTCCACTCCTGGCCCAGGCCCGCCGGCAGTTGGCTGACCAGGCGCTGGATTTCTTCCATCGCCTCGCCGGTGCTATGCCCCGGTGCCGCCTCGCCGGAAATGGCGATGGCGGGGTAGCCGTTATACCGCGTCAGTTGCGCCGGGCCCTGGGTCCATCTGGCGACCACAAACGCCGACAGCGGCACCATCTCCCCGGATTTGTTGCGCACGTTGATTTTCATCAAATCCGCCACCTGGCTGCGCTGATCGCCTTCGGCCTGAACCACCACGCGCTGCATACGGCCCTGGTTGGGGAAGTCGTTGATATAGGCCGAACCGATGGCTGAAGACAGCACATTGCCCACATCGGCAAACGAGACGCCCAGCGCGTTGGCCTGCTTGCGGTCGACTTCCAGCTGCACTTGCGGCGCCTCGGCCAGGGCACTTTCGCGCACGTTGGCCAGGATCGGGCTTTTTTCGGCCGCGGCGAGCAACTCGGTACGTGCCGCCATCAACGCCGCATGGCCAACACCGCCACGGTCCTGCAGGCGGAACTCGAAACCGCTGGAGGTGCCCAGGCCATCCACGGGAGGCGGCAGGACCGCATAGGCGATCGCGTCCTTGAGCTCGCTGAAGGCCATGTTGGCGCGGTCGGCAATCGAGGCGGCGGAGTCATCGCCGCCGCGTTCGGACCAGTCCTTGAGCGTAGTAAACGCCAGCGCGGCGTTTTGCCCGGAGCCGGAGAAGCTGAAGCCCATGATCATGGTGGTGTCACCCACCCCCGGTTCCTCGGCGTTGTGCGCTTCGATCTGCTCGGCCACCTGCACCGTGCGGTTCTTGCTCGCACCCGGCGGCAGCTGGATGTCAGTGATGGTGTAGCCCTGGTCTTCCACCGGCAGGAACGAGGAGGGCAGGCGACTGAACATCAGCCCCAGGCCCACCAGCAGCACCAGGTAGATCAGCAGGTATCGCCCGCTGCGCTTGAGGGCATAGGCCACCCAACCCTCGTAGCGGTCGCTGAGTTGCTCGAAGCGTTTGTTGAACCAGCCGAAGAACCCGCCCTTGGCATGGTGCTCGCCCTTGGCGATCGGTTTGAGCAAGGTGGCGCACAGGGCCGGGGTCAACGTCAGGGCAAGGAACGCCGAGAACAGGATTGAGGTGGCCATCGACAGCGAGAACTGCTGGTAGATCACCCCCACCGAGCCGGCCATGAACGCCATCGGCAGGAACACCGCCACCAGCACCAGGGTAATACCGATGATGGCACCGGTGATCTGGCCCATGGCTTTCTTCGTCGCCTCCTTGGGCGACAGGCCCTCGGTGACCATGATCCGTTCGACGTTCTCCACCACCACGATGGCGTCATCCACCAGAATACCGATGGCCAGCACCATGCCGAACATGGTCAGCACGTTGATCGAGAAGCCCAGCAACAGCATGGTGGCGAAGGTGCCCATCAGCGCGATCGGCACCACCAGCGTCGGGATCAGCGTGTAGCGCACGTTCTGCAGGAACAGGAACATCACCGCAAACACCAGCGCCATCGCTTCGAGCAGGGTATAGACCACCTTGGTGATCGAGACCTTGACGAACGGCGAGGTGTCGTACGGGATCTTGTACTCTACATTGGCCGGGAAATAGCGCGACAGTTCATCCATCTTCGCCCGCACCAGGGTCGCGGTGTTCAGCGCATTTGCGCCCGGTGCCAGCTGCACGCTGACGGCGGTGGACGGCTTGCCGTTCAGGCGCGTGGAGAACTGGTATTCCTGGCTGCCGATTTCAACTCGCGCCACATCGCCGATGCGTACGGTGGAGCCGTCCGGGTTGGCCTTGAGCACAATGTCAGCGAACTCCGCCGGCGTGGACAGCTGGCCCTTGACCAGGATCGCCGCCGTGATTTCCTGGGTCTTGGTGCCCGGCAAATCGCCGATGCTGCCAGCGGAGACCTGGGCGTTCTGCGCGCTGATCGCGGCATTCACGTCGGCCGGTGTGAGGTTGAAGCCGATCAGCTTCTGCGGGTCGATCCAGATGCGCATGGCGCGTTCGGCACCGTACAACTGCGCCTTGCCCACCCCGTCCAGGCGCTTGAGCTCGTTCATCACGTTGCGCGCCAGGTAATCGCTGAGCGCCACGTCGTCGAGCTTGCCGTCACTGGAGGTGAGGGTCACCAGCAGCAGGAAGCCGGCGGAGACTTTCTCCACCTGCAAACCTTGCTGGGTCACGGCCTGGGGCAGGCGCGGCTCCACCGCCTTGAGGCGGTTTTGCACATCGACCTGGGCCATTTCCGGGTTGGTGCCGGGTTGGAACGTGGCGGTAATCGTCGCCGAGCCCAGGCTGCTCTGGGATTCGAAATACAGCAGGTGATCGGCGCCGTTGAGCTCCTGCTCGATCAGGCTGACCACGCTTTCATCCAGGGTCTGGGCCGAGGCGCCTGGGTACACCGCGTAGATTTCCACCTTCGGCGGCGCAACGTTGGGGTACTGGGCCACCGGCAATTGCGGGATGGCCAACAAGCCGGCCAGCAGGATAAACAGGGCGACCACCCAGGCGAAGATCGGGCGGTCAATAAAGAACTGCGGCATTGTCAATGATCCTTATTGGCCGGAAGCCTGGGCGAGGGGCGTGGGGCTGTCATCGACCTGGACTTTTTCACCGGGGCGCGCGTGCTGCAGGCCTTCGACGACGATACGGTCGCCGGGTTTGAGGCCGTGGCTGACGACCCAACGGTCATTGACGACCGCCCCCAGCTCTACCGGCTGCTGGCTGACGGTCTGCTCGGCGTCCAGCAGCAACACCATGGGGATGCCGGCGCTGTCGCGGGTGATGGCGCGTTGCGGCACGCTGATGCCTTGTTTGTCGACAGCCTGCTCCAGGCGTACCCGCACGAAGCTGCCGGGCAACAGGTCGAGGTCCGGGTTGGGGAACTCGCTGCGCAGGATGATCTGCCCGGTGCCCGGGTCGACGCTGATCTCGGCGAACAGCAACTTGCCTGGCAGCGGGTAGAGGCTGCCATCGTCCTGGATCAACGTGGCCTTGGCCTGGTCCTGGCCGACCTGCTTCAAGCTGCCGGCGCGGAAGGCGCGGCGCAGGTCGTTGAGCTCGCGGGTGGACTGGGTGAGGTCGGCGTGGATCGGGTCCAGTTGCTGGATGATCGCCAGGGGCGTGGCTTCGTTCTGGCCCACCAGTGCCCCTTCGGTCACCAGGGCGCGGCCGATGCGCCCGGAAATCGGCGCGGTCACGGTGGCGTAGCCCAGGTTCAACCTGGCGCGCTCGACGGCGGCCTTGTTGGCGGCGACTTCGGCGTTGGTCTGGCGCACGGCGGCGCGGGCGTTGTCGTAGTCCTGGCCGCTGATGGCGTTGCCTTCCACCAATTGGCTGTAGCGCTGCTCTTGCAGGCGCGCCTGGAACGCATTGGCCTCGGCCTTGCTCAGGTTGGCCTGGGCACTGTCCAGGTCAGCCTTGAACGGTGCCGGGTCGATGCGAAACAACACATCGCCCTGTTTGACGTCATGGCCTTCCTTGAACACCCGTTGCATCACCACCCCGGCGACCCGTGCGCGCACTTCGGCGATGCGCGGCGCGGCGATACGCCCGCTCAACTCGCTGGTGATGGAGAGAGGCTTGGCCTCAAGGGTTTCGATGCGCACTTTGGCTAGGGGCACTTCCGGCGCTTGCGCGGCGGATTTGTCACAGGCACTCAGGGCCAGCGTCAGGGCCAACAGGCAAAATGGCGCAAACAGATTCTTCGACATGCTCTTATCCCAATATTGACTGGCGCATCCTAAGGGCACCTGCGTCGCGGTGCTGTGAAGCTGTGTAGGTCGTCTGTGAAGAAATGTAAGGTGCGGCGCGCGGGGCGCCGAGGGCGTATATCCTTGCACAATCCTGCAACACATCAACGAACCGCATTATTTGGAAACACCATGCCCAACATCCTCCTGGTGGAAGACGACGCCGCACTCTCCGAGCTGATTGCCAGCTACCTGGAACGCAATGGCTACCACGTCAGCGTGCTCAGCCGGGGCGACCACGTCCGCGAACGCGCGCGCCTCAACCCGCCGGACCTGGTGATCCTCGACCTGATGCTGCCCGGCCTCGACGGCCTGCAAGTGTGCCGCCTGCTGCGCGCCGATTCGGCGGGCCTGCCGATCCTGATGCTTACCGCCCGCGATGACAGTCACGACCAGGTGCTGGGCCTGGAAATGGGCGCCGACGACTATGTCACCAAGCCCTGCGAGCCGCGCGTGCTGCTGGCGCGGGTGCGCACCTTGCTGCGGCGCAGCAGTCTGTCCGAGCCTCAGGTGGCCAGCGACCAGATCCTGATGGGCAACCTCTGTATCGACCTGTCGGAACGCACCGTGACCTGGCGCGAGCAGGCGGTGGAGTTGTCCAGTGGCGAATACAACCTGCTGGTGGTGCTGGCCCGGCATGCCGGCGAGGTGCTCAGCCGCGACCAGATCCTGCAACGCCTGCGCGGTATCGAGTTCAACGGCACCGACCGTTCGGTGGACGTGGCCATCTCCAAGCTGCGCCGCAAGTTCGACGACCACGCCGGTGAAGCGCGCAAGATCAAGACCGTGTGGGGCAAGGGCTACTTGTTCAGCCGTTCCGAGTGGGAATGCTGATCGATGTTTCGTGTGCTGCTGCGTCTTTACCTGATCACCATCGTCACCTACAGCGCGGCGATCTTCCTGATTCCCAAGCTGGTGATCCAGCTGTTCGAGCACCGCTACCTGGACTACAACGTCGAGCAGTCACGGGGCATGCAGAAGCTGATCGTCAAGCAGTACCTGCGCGCGCCGGTGGAGCGCTGGTCCCAGGTGACCGAGCAACTGGGCAGTGACTTCGCGCCCCTCAAAGTGCAATTGCTGTTGCGCCAGGACGCCAGCTACACCGCGCAGGAAGCGAAACTGCTGGAGCAGGGCAAGCCGGTGATTCACCTGGGGGAGTGGGGCTGGATGGAGGACATCAGCTCGCCGCTCAACGAGCAGTTCGTGGTCAAGCTCACCGTTCCGCCGGACCCGCTGGACATGAACCTGTTGTACTGGTCGATGAACGTGCTGATCGGTGCGGCGTTGCTGGCCTGCCTGCTGTTCTGGCTGCGCCCGCACTGGCGCGATCTCGAACGCCTGAAAAGCACCGCTACGCAACTGGGCAAGGGCAACCTGGCCGAGCGTACACAGATCCCGTCCAGCTCCAACATCGGCAGCCTGGCGGCGGTGTTTGACACCATGGCCGACGACATCGAACACCTGCTCAACCAGCAGCGCGATCTGCTCAACGCGGTCTCCCACGAACTGCGCACACCGCTCACGCGCCTGGATTTCGGCCTGGCCCTGGCGTTGTCGGAAGACTTGCCAGAAGCCAGTCGCGAACGCCTGCATGGCCTGGTGGCGCATATTCGTGAGCTGGATGAATTGGTGCTGGAGTTGCTGTCCTACAGTCGCCTGCAAAACCCGGCGCAACTGCCGGAGCGCGTGGAAGTGGTGCTCGATGAGTTTATCGACAGCGTGCTGGGCAGCGTCGATGACGAACTGGAAAACCCCGAGATCGTCATTGATGTGGCCCTTGATTGCACCGTGGAACGCGTCAGCCTCGACCCACGCCTGACCGCCCGCGCCTTGCAGAACCTGCTGCGCAACGCCACGCGCTACTGCGAAAAGCGCATTCAGGTGGGGGTCAAGGTCTGCGCCAAAGGCTGTGAAATCTGGGTGGATGACGATGGCATCGGCATTCCGTTGGACCAGCGTGAGCGCATCTTCGAGCCGTTCTACCGCCTCGACCGCAGCCGCGACCGCGCCACGGGTGGCTTTGGCCTGGGCCTGGCGATCAGCCGGCGCGCCATGGAAGCCCAGGGCGGCACCCTGACTGCATTGGCCTCGCCGTTGGGTGGCGCGCGGTTCCGGGTGTGGCTGCCTAACGTCGCCTGATCAGAGCACCTTGACCGCACGGCCGATCGCCTGGATCGGTCCTGTGGGTTTACCGGTGGGCGAGCCACGCGGGTCTTCCAGGGTCAGTTCGAACAACTGGTTGGGCGCCAGCGGCGGCAGTTTGTCCAGCGGCACCGAGAGGGTTTGTCCCGGCTTGACCAGCCCCAGGGACACCGGGCCTTGCCAGCCATCGCCCTTGGTCCAGAACTGCAAGGCCTTGTCCGCCGGCACTTCCATCACGCCCAATGGAATCAACTGGATCTGCTGATTATTGCTGGCCTGGATCACCCAGCCCGGTGCCTGGTTTTGCGGCGCCACCAGCACCACCACAAAGCTGGGGGCCAGGGCCGGAGGGCGGGTCAGCAACAAGGCCGCCAGCACCAGCGTCGTCACCAGCCCCGCACCCGCCAGGCCCCGCCACAACGCCAGCAGGTTCCACCACCCTTCGCGGGGTTGCGCAGGGGCGAGGTTGCGCTGGATCCGCCGCCACAGTTCAGCGGAGGGCGGCACCGGTTCTGCCAGCACTGTGAGGGGTAACAGGCGCTGCTCCCAGGCGTCCACCGCCGCACGCAATTGCGCATCGTGCGGGAGGCGTTGTTCCACCTCGGCGCGCTGTTCGGCCGGCAGGGTGCCCAGTACGTATTCGCTGGCCAGTTCGTCGAGTGTTTCGTTCATGCCATGCACTCCCGCAGCGCGGCGAGGCTACGTTTGATCCAGGCCTTGACGGTCCCCAGCGGGGTGCCCAGTCTCGACGCGATTTCGCTGTGGGAATAACCGTCGACATAGGCATGCAGGATGCAGTTGCGACGGGCCGGGTCGAGTTGTTGCAGGCAGGTGTGCATCAAGCCTGCGCGTGCGGGGAATTCAAAGGTGTCGTGAGGCGCGGCGAGCTGTTCATGTTCCTCGCCCAGTGCCACCTCGCGATGGTGGTTGCGCACGTGGTTGAGGGCCAGGTGCCGGGTCACACTGAACACCCAACCCCGCGCCGAACCGCGCGACGGGTCGAAACTGCCGGCGCCGTGCCAGATCTTCATAAACGCGTCATGCACGACGTCTTCGGCCAGGGCTTTGTCCCGCACGATGCGCAACGCCACACCGAGCAAACGGCTGCTGTCCTGCTCATACAGCTGGCGCAGGGCACGTTGCTCGCCAGGGGCACAGGCCGATAGGCAGGCTTCATAATCAAAATGGGCGTCAGGCAAGGCCACGTACTTCCACCGCTGTAATAACGATAACCACCCCACTGTAGGAGCCGGCTTGCCGGCGAAAAACGCAAAGGCACCGCGTTTATGCTGGTGCCCCGCGTTATCGTTGACGTCCATCGCCGGCAAGCCGGCTCCTACAGTGTGGCAGCGTAGCGCAGTTTGCTCAGTTGGCCGCCCAGAAAATGTAGTCGGCCTGGTACTTCACCACTTCCTGCTTGCCCTTGTTGGCGGTGGTGCACTCGGTGCTCGGTGCCACGCCACCTTTGAGCGCGACCCGCTGGATGTAACTCACACCGCTCATCGCGCCCTTGCCTTCGGCCGGGTTGGCCTTGACCAGTTGATAGGGCAGGTTACCCGCACCCGAGGGAGCGACGGCGAGCTGGGTGCCGGTGATTTTCGAGCCGTCCTTGGCCTGCCAGGTTGCCGGTGGGCCGAAGTAGGTGCCCACTTGTTTGCCGCTGCGGTCATTCAGCACGGCCTTGGGACCGACGAAGGTCCATTCGGTCTGGCCGGCGGCGTTGGCCTTGTCGCGGCACTCGTAGGTGATTTCGCCGATGCCGGTGGTTTCCAGTGCCACCTTGTGGCCATCCGGCACCTTGATGCTGTCGGGCAAGCCGGCCTGGGCGAAGGCGGCGGGGCTGGCGATGAGCAAACCGGTGAAGCAGAGCAGGGCTTTAGCGTTCATGGGTAGTTCTCCATTCAGTCAAACAGCGGGGTTACTGAAAGGACTACCCATGACGCGCACGATTGGATGCAGCGATTAGAAAATAAATGATTGAAGGCGCACACTGTGCCCCCGCTTTACCCGAGGAGAGATTGGCAATGACTGGTGTTCACGCGTCTGCTCAACAAGGTTTCTCTACTCAGGCCGCTACCTACGCACAAGGGCGGCCGAATTATCCCCGGCAACTCACCGGCTGGCTCACGGATGTACTCGGCGTCGATGCACATTCATTAGTCGTCGACCTGGGCGCCGGCACCGGCAAGTTCACGCGCCTGCTCAGCACCCTGGCGCCGACGTTGATCGCCGTCGAACCGGTGCAGGCCATGGGCGCGCAGTTGACCCGGCTGCTGCCGGATGTGCGCCTGGTCAACGGCACCGCCGACGCCATTCCCCTGGAAACCGCCAGCGCTGACGCGGTAGTCTGCGCGCAAGCCTTCCACTGGTTCTCCACCCAGGCCGCGCTGGCGGAAATCCATCGCGTGCTCAAGCCCGAAGGGCGCCTTGGGCTGGTGTGGAATGTGCGTGATGAGTCGGTGGATTGGGTGGCGGCCATCACCGCGATCATTACGCCCTACGAGGGCGACACCCCGCGTTTTCACTCCGGGCGTTGGCGCGAAGCGTTCAACGGCGAGTACTTTTCCGACCCCGCAATGACGTGCTTCCCCTATAGCCACGTAGGCAGTCCCCAGGAAGTGATCATGGATCGCTTCCTCTCCGTGAGCTTTATTGCCGCATTGCCTGAGGCTGAAAAAGCCCTTGTGACCGAACAGTTGCGTGGCTTGATCGCCACCCACCCGGCGCTGAAGGGCCGCGACACGGTAGCCTTTCCTTATCAGACGCAAGCCTATGTCTGCCGGCGACTGCCATAAAAGGCATAAAGTCAGATCATATTGATATAAGTCGTTATAAGAAAAATCGCTATCCTGCGGCCAGAATTTTATAAGGCCGCAGGTAGCTTTGATGGAAGTGGGTAACTTTGGTTTTGTAATTGCGGGCCTGATCGTTGGTTTTATCGTGGGGATGACCGGTGTCGGCGGGGGGTCGCTGATGACCCCGATCCTGTTGTGGTTCGGCATCAACCCGGCCACGGCCGTGGGCACTGACCTGCTGTACGCTGCCATCACCAAATCCGGTGGCGTGCTGGTACACAGCAAGAACAAGAACATCGACTGGACCATCACCGGCTGGCTGACCCTGGGCAGCGTGCCTGCGGTGTTGCTGACCCTGTGGTTTCTCGCCAGCCTGCACACCGACCCCAGCGCCATGAACGCGGTGATCAAGCAGGCCCTCGGCGTGGTGCTGCTGCTGACCGCCCTGGCGATCCTGTTCAAGCAGCGCCTGTTGGCGTTCGCCCAGCGCCATGCGGGCGATCACTACCATATGAACCCGCGCAACCTGAATGCGTTGACCGTGGTGACCGGCGCGGTGCTGGGGACCATGGTAGCGCTCACCTCCATCGGCGCCGGCGCCCTCGGCACGGTCGCGTTGTTTATCCTCTATCCGTTCCTGGCCACGCGCCGCCTGGTCGGCACCGAGATCGCCCACGCCGTGCCCCTGACCCTGGTGGCGGGCCTGGGCCATGCCGGCATGGGCAATATGGACTGGCACCTGCTGGGCTTTCTGCTGATGGGGTCGCTGCCGGGTATTTACTTCGGCAGCCACATGACCGGCAAAGTCCCGGACGGCGTACTGCGCCCGTGCCTGGCGATCATGTTGATGACCATCGGCTACAAATTGGCCTTCTAACGGCATACGCCCCTCCCACAGTTTTGACCCCGCTCAGCCTCAGGCTTTCGCCGGGCCATTACCGATCTGCCACACAAACGGCGGCTCCGTGCCGTTTATCACCCAGTCCCCCACGATCCGCGCCTTGTAGATCACCGGGTTGTGTGACGACACGGTCCGCGCATTGCGCCAATGGCGGTCCAGGGACTTGCCCTGGCGCACATCCGAGGCCCCCAGCGCGTTGAACAACTCACTGGTGGCGCGCTGGATCAGCTCCGACACCACCACCTGCGCTGTGGCCGACTCGATTTCGGCCGCCACGTTGGCTTCGCGCTCGACACCCTCATCCCCACCGAACCGTGCCAGGTACGCCCGTTGTGCCGGCACCGCAGCCTTCAACGCGCTGGCTTCGGCGGCGTAGACCAAGGCGGCGACTTCGCCGACCACCTGCTGGATTTGTGCATCCTGGCTGACATGCTGGGCATTGCCGTGGCTGTAGATGCGCTTGCGGCTGCGCACTTGGTGAGCCACATCGCGCAACGCGGCACGGCCGATACCGGCGAGGCTGGCTAACAGTACGAGCTGGTAGAACGCGGTCTGGTATTTGAAGCGGGTCGCAAAGTCGATGACGTTTTCTGCCTCCACCACCGCATCGGTAAAGCGCGAAGTGCCGCTGCCCGTGGTGCGCTGGCCAAAGCCATCCCAGTCATCGCTATGCACCACGCCGGGTTGGCGCGCGCGGGTGGCGGCGATCACATCGCCGCCGGTGTCGCTGCGTTGGGCGTACACGTCGATCCAGTCAGAGAAAATGCTGCCGGTGCTGTAGAACTTTTCACCGTTGAGTTTCCACTGATCGCCGTCCGGGCTGACCTGGGTGACAACGTCGCCGATGGCCACGGCGCCGATTTCAGTCCAGGCGCAGCCGACGATGTCGCCGTCGACGAAGCGCTTGAACCACAGGTCGCGGCCGGCACTGGGCGGCGCATTCAGGCGGTCTTCGGCAAAGGCGAAATGCCCGCGCAGGGCCTGGGGCACGTTGGAGTCGGCCTCGGCCAGTTCGATCAGCAGTTCGAACAACTGCGGCAGCGACGCACCGCCACCGCCATATTCCACCGGCACCCGCACCGCGCCGAAGCCGGCCTCCTTGAGCCACTGGATCGGCTCATGGGGCAGGGCGCGGGTTTGCTCGCGTTCCACCGCGCCAGCGGCGATGCGCTGGAAAATCGGACGAAAGCGTGCCGCCAGCGTGGGGTAGTCGACGCCGACAGACAGCGGGTTGATAACGTGGTGTTCGGTCATGAGCAAGGCTCCGGGGCAGTGATCGGTGCTGGGAGTGATTGCACACTCCGTGCCGGGTGCCAGGCCCAATGTTTACGGGGGGATGCACGCTGTTTACTGTTGCTCCAGCAACAGCAAACCGACAAAGCGTTGCAATCCCTGACATTGGCATTCCAAGCTTCCCAGCCCCGAATTCGTGTCGCAACCCTTGTGGCGCGGGCGTTTGCCTGCGCCTGGCACGCTTGCTGCTCAACCCCTCAGTACATTCCTTAGTGCGAGGTACCGTTCGATGAGTCAGCAAGCCGTGAAATTTGCCTATTGGGTGCCCAACGTCAGCGGTGGGCTGGTGGTCAGCAAGATCGAACAACGCACCCACTGGGGCATTGACTACAACCGCAAACTGGCGCAACTGGCCGAGGAAGCCGGCTTCGAATACGGCCTGACCCAGATCCGCTTCACCGCCGGCTACGGCGCCGAGAACCAGCATGAATCCGTGGCGTTCAGCCATGCATTGCTGGCGGCGACCACCAAGCTCAAAGTCATCGCTGCGATCCTGCCCGGCCCGTGGCAACCGGCGCTGGCGGCCAAGCAACTGGCGACCATCGACCAGCTCACCAACGGCCGCATTGCGGTGAACATCGTCAGTGGCTGGTTCAAGGGCGAGTTCCAGGCCATCGGTGAACACTGGCTGGAGCACGACGAGCGCTATCGCCGTTCCGAGGAATTCATCCGCGCCCTCAAAGGCATCTGGACCCAGGACGACTTTACCTTCAAGGGCGACTTCTACCGTTTCAACAACTACACCCTCAAACCCAAGCCGCTGGGCCAGCCGGAAGTGTTCCAGGGCGGCAGTTCACGGGCCGCGCGGGACATGGCGGCGCGTGTGTCGGACTGGTATTTCACCAACGGCAACACCCCGGAAGGCATCAAGGCCCAGGTCGATGACATTCGCACCAAGGCTGCCGCGAACAACCATTCGGTCAAGGTCGGTGTAAATGCATTCATCATCGCCCGCGACACCGAGGAAGAAGCCCGCGCCGTGCTCGCGGAGATCATCGACAAGGCCGACCCGGAAGCCGTGAATGCCTTTGGCGACGCGGCCAAGCAGGCCGGCAAGGCGTCCCCCGAAGGCGAGGGCAACTGGGCCAAGTCCAGCTTTGAAGACCTGGTGCAGTACAACGATGGCTTCAAGACCAACCTGATCGGCACCCCGCAGCAGATTGCCGAGCGCATCGTCGCGCTCAAGGCCGTGGGCGTGGACCTGGTACTGGCGGGCTTCCTGCACTTCCAGGAAGAAGTGGAGTACTTCGGCAAACGTGTGTTGCCGCTGGTACGCGAGCTGGAAGCCAAGGCCGGGATCAAGCAGGTGGCCTGACCAAGGTTTTTTCCAGGCGCAGGGCAGGGGTGTGGTCTGCGTAGTAGTCGTTGACCACGGCGAAGCGCCGGTAGCCATTGCGTTCATACAACGCCAAGGCGCCGGGGTTGTCGGTGCGCACCTCCAGGCGCAGGTGCGCGCACCCGTGCGTCACCCCGCAGGCCTCGACATGGCTGAGCAACTGTTTGCCCAGTCCGAGGCCGCGTGCGTGGTCGGCAACGGCGATGGAATACAGGCGCGCCAACCGGCTGCGACGGCGAAACAGCACCAGCGCGTAACCAAGCAACTGCCCGTCCTGTTCCGCCACCAGCAACTGGCCATGGGCGCGGCCGATCATCCAGTGAAAACTGCGCGATGAGAGCCGGTCGCTGCTGAAACACTGGTGTTCCAATGCGACTAATGCCGGTACATCGCCGGGTAATGCAACGCGAGAGAAAAGAGCCATATGACCGCCGTAAAAGTTGCGTAACGAAACGAGACTTCTCTAAAAGATCGTGCTTAATAGAAAAGGTCGAGTTCTCTAAAGCGGATCAAATATTATGTCGGCGGTACAAGGTCATTGGCGTGAAGTATCCGAGCAAAGTGTCGCGGCGACAATAACTTCGAAGGGATTTTTTTCGGTGCCGCCTCGAAGTAACAGTCAAGTGCTGATCATTGTTGAACGCAAGGAAGATTGGGCCTCCTACTTTCCCAGCGAAGACATCGTCACCGCCCAGGAATACCTGGAGCAAACCTGGCAGAACGACACAGGCAAGCGTGTGCAGGTGATCAACCTGTGCCGCAGCTACAAGTACCTGGGGCACGGCTACTACTGCTCGTTGCTGGCTGAAGCGCGCGGGCACAAGGTGATTCCCTCGGTGCGCACCATCAGCGAACTGACTAAGAAGTCGCTGTACGGCCTGGCGCTGGATGACTTGGATAAAACCCTTGATAAAGCCTTGAGTCATCACCTCTACAGTAATACCGAAGGGTTTACCCTGACACTCTACTTCGGCAGGACCAATATAGAACCGTTGCAGGAATTGGCCCGTCAGTTGTTTGAAACCTTTCCCAGCCCGATTCTCTTAGTTGAATTCAGAAAGAACAACGGTTGGCATATCGAAGGGGTGAAGTCCGGCGTACTGCACAAGTTGCGCGACGACCAGGAAGATCAATTCGCCCATGCCCTTGATAACTTCAGCCGCAAGATCTGGCGCCAACCCCGTTCACGCCGCCTGGCCCGTTATGACCTGGCGATCCTGCACGATCCACAGGAGCAGTTGCCACCGTCCAACGCCCGGGCCTTGGAGAATTTCATCCGCGTGGGCAAGGGCCTGGGCATTGATGTGGAGCTGATCGAGCGCAAGGACTACGCGCGCCTGGCCGAATACGACGCCTTGCTGATCCGCGAGACCACCAGCGTCGACAACCATACCTATCGCTTCGCGAAGAAAGCCGAAAGCGAAGGCCTGGTGGTGATGGACGACCCCGCCTCGATCCTGCGCTGCACCAACAAGGTCTACCTCACCGACCTGCTCAACAGCCATCACCTGGGCATGCCCGCCACCGAGATTCTCTACAAGGAGCGACCGGAAGATTTCGAACGGGTCGGCGAGCGCCTCGGGTTTCCGCTGGTGTTGAAGATTCCCGACGGGTGTTTCTCCCGTGGCGTGATCAAGGTCGAAAGCCAGGAAGCCTTGCTCAAGGCCACCGCCGAGTTGTTCGAGCATTCGGTGCTGCTGCTGGCTCAGGAATTCTTCTACACCGAGTACGACTGGCGCATCGGCGTACTCAACCGCAAACCGATCTTCGCCTGCCAGTACTTCATGTCCAAGGGCCACTGGCAGATCTATAACCACAAGGCCATCGGCCAGGCCATCAACGGCGAATGCCGCACCCTGGCCGTCCATGAAGCGCCCAAGGCGGTGGTGGAACTGGCGGTGAAGACCGCCAACCTGATCGGCGACGGCCTTTACGGTGTGGATCTCAAGCAGTCCGGCGACAAGGTGGTAGTGATTGAGGTCAACGACAACCCCAACCTCGATGCCGGCATCGAAGATGCCTACTTGCAGGACGACCTGTACAGCCTGGTGCTGGAAGAGTTCGTGCGGCGCCTGGAGTTGAAACGCCAGGGCCAGGTCTGGTGACGCGCGATGATTCAGCGCTTTGAACTGACCGATGGAAAGCTGCGCAGCGGGGATAGCGATGCGGCCCCGATCCTGTTGTTCAACAACCCCGACCTGGCCGAGCGCGAGTGGCTGCGCGATCACCACAAGCTCGACGAGCACGCGTTGGCGTCGGCGCTCGACCCGGACGAAGTCTCACGCATCGAATTTCACCCCGACAACCTGTTCCTGATCTGGAAGCGCCCGGAGAACTATTCCGGTGGCGGCAACCTGGTGTTCGAAGTGGCGTCGTGCGGCCTGCTGTTTTCACCCGGCCGCCTGCTGGTGATCGCCACCGATGAAACCCCACTGAGTGGCCTGGGCCAGCGCCGGCCGTTGCACACGCCGCTGGACGTATTGCTTGACCTGCTGCTCAACAACATCCACCACTACCTGGGCCACCTCAAGGTGATCAAGCTGGTTGCACGGGAGTTGCAGCAGCAGTTCAACGCGTCCATGAGCAACCATCACCTGATGCAGATGTTCAGCCTCAGCGAAAGCCTGATCTATTACATCAACGCGCTGCACAGCAACGGCGCCGTGCTGTCGCGGCTGCGCAACCATGGGGAAAAGGAGCACTTCAGTGCCGAGATCCTCGGCCTGATCGATGATCTGATCATTGAGAACCATCAGTGCTACAAACAGGCCGAGATCTATTCCAACGTGTTTTCCGGGCTGATCGATGCGCGCGGCAACCTGATGAACAACAGCATGAACAACCTGTTGCGCAAGCTCACGCTGATCAACGTGGTGTTCCTGCCGCTCAACCTGATCGCCAGCATTGGCGGTATGTCGGAGTTCAGCATGATGACGGCGGGTACGCCGTGGTGGGTGTCGTACCCGTTGTTCCTGGCTGCGATGGGGTTGGGGGCAGGTTTGATGGTGCTAGTGCTCAAGCGGATGGCGGGCGCGACGATGTGAAGGTGGCGATGCATCAGGCACGCCTCTGCGCCTGGTTTGGGGCTGCTGCGCAGCCCAACGCGGGACAAGCCCGCTCGCCACAGGTTATTCGCCTGGCTGTGTTTGCAGGGTCAGCACTTCAAAGCCATCCGCCGTCACCGCCACGGTATGTTCCCACTGCGCCGACAGGCTGTTGTCCTTGGTCACTACTGTCCAGCCGTCTTTCAGGCTGCGCACCTTGGAACTGCCCTGGTTAAGCATCGGTTCGATGGTAAACACCATGCCTTCGCGCAATTCCAGCCCGGTACCGGGACGGCCGAAGTGCAGGATTTGCGGCTCTTCATGCATCTGCTTGCCGATGCCATGGCCGCAGTATTCACGCACCACGCTGTAGCCATTGGCCTGTGCATGGCTCTGGATCGCATGGCCGATATCGCCCAGGCGCGCGCCGGGCTTGACCTGGCGGATCCCGGCCCACATCGCCTCAAAGGTCATTTCCACCAGGCGCCGCGCCTTGGGGGCAACGTTGCCGATCATGTACATCTTGCTGGAGTCGGCGATAAAGCCACCTTTTTCCAGGGTGATGTCGATGTTGATAATGTCGCCGTCCTTGAGGATCTCCTTGGCGCTGGGCATGCCGTGGCACACCACCTCGTTGATCGAGGTGTTGATGGAGAACGGGTAGTCATATTGTCCGAGGCTGGCGGGGCGGGCCTGCAGATCGTTACGGATGAAGGCTTCGACGGCGCTGTCCAGCTCCAGGGTGGAACGGTCGGCGGTGACAAACCCGTCGAGCATGTCGAACACTTTGGCCAGCAGGCGCCCGGATTCGCGCATGACAGCCAGTTGGGCGGCGGTCTTGATCATCAGCTGCGCCCCCGGATCAGGTCGGGCTTGTCCAGCAGCAGTTTGTTGATCAACTCGTGGTAGGGCAGGCTGGGGTTCAGTTCGGCGAGCAGGCCGACCTTGATCCAGAACTCGGCCTGGGCGTTGATGGAGCGGTCCATGGCCGCACTGGCCAGACGGAGTTGTTCGTGCAGTTGGTCGCTGATCTTGACGATGCCCATGGTCTTCACTGTAGTGGCGGGATATACGAATCGTATATGTTTCGTATGCTGCCAGTAAACAGGATGTTGACTTGATCCGGATGGCCGGTTAATTTCCTGGCATGACTTATCAAGCCTTCCGCAGCCAGCCAAGCATTATTACCGCCATTCCTCACATGGCGGGATAGCACACGGCTGCACCCAAACCCGCCTTAGAGGCGGGTTTTGTTTTTCCGTCTCCAGGGCCCTTAACAACCAGGAGACACCCCATGAGCACGTGCCCCGCCCCCCACACCGCTGATACGGCATTGCTTGAACACTATGTGAAAAAGATCCTCGCCGCCCCGGTCTACGACCTGGCGGTGCGCACGCCCCTGCAAGCTGCGCCGGCGCTGTCGGCATTGCTGGGCAACCAGGTGCTGCTCAAGCGCGAAGACCTGCAACCGACTTTTTCCTTCAAGATCCGCGGCGCCTACAACAAGTTGGTGCAGCTCACTGCCGAGCAGAAGGCACGGGGCGTGGTCACCGCATCGGCGGGCAACCATGCCCAGGGTGTGGCGCTGGCCGCACGGGAGCTGGGGATACAGGCACGGATCGTCATGCCCAGCACGACCCCTGAATTAAAGGTGCTCGGCGTGCGCTCCCGAGGCGCCGAGGCGGTGCTGCACGGCGAGAGTTTCCCGTTTGCCCTGGCCCATGCGCTGCAACTGGCCGAGACGACCGGCTGCACGTTCGTGTCGCCCTTCGATGACCCCGAGGTGATCGCCGGCCAAGGCACCGTGGCCATGGAAATTCTGCGACAGCAGCAGGGCCCGTTGGACGCGATCTTCGTGCCGGTGGGCGGCGGCGGGCTGATTGCCGGGATCGCGGCCTACGTCAAATACCTGCGGCCCGAGGTACGCATCATCGGTGTCGAGCCCGAAGGCTCCAGTTGCCTGCTCGCGGCGCTGCGGGCCGGAGAGCGCGTGGTTCTGCCCAGTGTCGACGGGTTTGCCGATGGCACGGCGGTAGCGCAGATCGGCGCTTTTGGTTTTGAAATCTGCCGCGACTGGGTGGATGAAGTGATCACCGTCAGCAATGACGAACTGTGCAGCGCGATGAAGTTGATCTACGACGATACCCGCTCCATCACCGAGCCTTCCGGTGCACTGGCGGTGGCGGGGGGGCGCAAGTACGTGGCCAGCCGTGGGGTGAGGGGGCAGACGTTGGTTGCGGTTAATTCAGGCGCCAATATCAACTTTGATAGTTTGCGATATGTTGCTGAAAGAGTGGCAGCACAAGGCCGCGTGTAATTCGAAGTCTGGGGTTAAACGATTAATCGAAGCGGTTCGACGATGATTTAAACATCGTGGTTTAAGGTATATAAAACGCCAAGATACTTATGAAGAAAAGTTACAACGAAAGTGGATTTTGCCGAGTAGGCTGGTGAAGGTAAGCGTCTGCCAGGGTCGGCAAGACGCGGTAGGCACCTGCTTGCCAGGCTTAAAACAATCGATTGGCAGTCTCAGAAAAGGAGAGGTTGGCCATGCTTTCGGAATTAGAACTTCGCAGCATTATTGAAGGAAGTTTCCTGCCTAAGCGGTGCGAATGCACCAAAGCCGAAGACGCTTCGCTGACGATCAAGGTCTATGACGACCGCGACCGTGATCGGGTGGATTTGGAAGTCAAAGGAATCAACGCTGACAAGCTCGACAGCAGTCGCGCCATTTGCAACCTGATCGCCGGGTTGCGTGAAGACCTGAAACAGACCCAATCACCGGCCCAGCAAAGAGTCGCCGGACGGGGTCACTACTGATCGTTGGATGTGAACGGTGGGCCTGGTAAATGCCAGGCCCAATGCTGTTTACGTTCGCCCATCAATTCTGGAAATCGCAGGCTTCGGACATTTTCCGGTAGCTCACGTCTTCCACTTTGCCCGCTTTGTCCAGGAACTTGATATCCGCCTTGATGACTTTGCAGTCGTCAGTGGGGGTTTCGTTCATGGCCAGGACCTTGGCAATGTTCATCGGCATGCCGTAATGATAAGGCACGGGTTTGACCGCCTGGGTTTGATCGTCAGCCTGAGCCAGGCCCGACACCGCAGCCAGCGCCAGGGCGCCGCTGAGCAATAAGGTATGCAGTTTCATGGTGGTGCTCCGCAAGTGGGTACAACTTCACTCTCGACTTGCGGGATTAACCATCGATTAATTTTTGCCTGGCTGACAAAACCTTCATCTGGCGCCTGTCACTGCACCCGAACAGCAATGTTGGTTTGGGTGCTGTCCTCGGCACTGCCGGCAATCTTGCTGCCGTCTTGGGAGATGGCGCCAATTGACGTGTTCTTGCCCGAGTTGTAGAAGCCAAAAGATTGCAAGCCAGTCGCCGCTGTCCATGTCGCACTTTCAGTGTCTGTCTGACTGTTGGCACCGATAACTAGCACGGTGCCATTATCTGCCAGCGCAACGCCTGAACTTCCCACCCCGCTGGTGAAAGCTGCAATAGCCGTCACGGTACCGGCAGTGGTATCCCAAAATGCACTGCTGATATTGCCATTGACGTCCTCGTAGGTCACAACGACTTGCCCTGAATTGTTCAGCGACGTTGCGATGCTGACGCTGCTGGTGGTAAGGCTTGGCACTGACGTCGGTGCAGCGTTTGGAGAGGCCCAGAATGCGGCCCTGAGAAAGGGCGCGGTTGAATACTGGCAGCCGCCCACCACCCTTAGCAGATTGTTGATGCCGGTCACTACACAAGTCAGCGCTCCGGCAGGCGTGGGCAGTTGGGTTGCGACATACAACAGCCCGTTGTGCTGGGCAATTTTACCCGTCTGTGTACCAATTGAGTTCGGGCAGTTGATCGCAGCCGCAGGGCGGCCAGAGCCCACAGGAGTGCTGATATCCACGCCGCTGCAATTATCCCTGGCGCTGGACACGTCCAGAGGTGACTCGGTGCCTGCTGCCCACAATACAACGGTCGAGTCACCCGACCGATCAATACTGGACCCCAGTACATCGCCACGTTGGTTCATGGCTGCTATGCGTGTACTGACATCTGGAAACAGACCAATCAACCCGGGTCTCGGGTTGAACCGAAGAATGCCGCTTCCCAGGTCGTTGGCATCCCATGTGACGCCATACTGGGCACCCGTCGGGCTGCCGCATTCTCCCGCGATCCATCCTGCGTTACTGATAACCCCGACGCTGCAAGGTTGACTGGGTGCAAGGCGCGGTAAAATAACAGCGGTACCAGGCGTAGGGGCCACCCAGGGCTGGTTGGGGATTGCTGCATTCCCGGTGCTGCAATTACCCACTGTCACGCCACTATTATTGATATCTGAAACATCGCACTGCAATCCGGCTGCCGGCGTTATCGCAACGAGCGCCGCCATTGCAGTGGTTTTACAGGCGGATGCAACTAAGGCGACGGCCAATATATGTTTGGCTTTGCAGGCGCTAATCATGATGGGCTCTTCCTTGTGGGGGCGTGGTTTATTCCTGATTGACTATGGCTTTGTGAGGTTATGAAGAACGGTTTGCACGGGGGGTGCACAGCCGTGCCTGCCGTTGGGAAGGAGACTCGGGTGGGATGTTTTTTTCTTTTGTCTGAAGGTTGTATTTATTTTTATACTTTAAAATTTTCGCGATAAAAGCCGGGTCATTGAGTTGGCTGAGTTGTTCGGGCGTTGCCTTGCAAAGCTTGGTTAGATTCTTAGAGTGTGCCGGTAATGAAGAAATAGTCAGTAGCGCTAAAACACAATGGAACAGGATATATTTTCGCCTGCTACGCGATGAGGTGCTGTGGCGATGGTTTTCCTGCACAGTCGCAAAGTTGATTGTTTTTGGATCGCCGTTAAGTAAGTGGTGGAGACTTAAGTGAGCCATCTTTGGTTTCCCTATTAGAGCGTTGCGATGGAACGACCCTGTTCCTGGCTATCGGGGTGTGAAATAAATTAAATGCACAATCGATAGCACACGCAACTGTCAAACTTGACAGCTTGTGCTCACCTGAAAAAAGGTATGGAGAAGGCGGGTCCTCTTCCTGCGAAGCGGACCCTGGGCATCTCAAGATTAGAGATTGCCGGGGTGGCGAGTGCTTCAGCCCAACTGCCGCCGATACGGCAGGTCCGGCCCGGTCTTGCCACACGTCAATGCGGCGGCACGGATGGCAAAGCCGAGCATGGCGTCGATCTGCGCACGGGTCAGCTGTTGCAGGCCCTCCACCGAGTCCAGCTGTTGCTCCGTCAACCAGGCAATCAATGCCGCCTGGAAGGTATCCCCGGCACCCACGGTATCGGCCATCACCACGCTCTGTGCCGGTTGCGACCAGCTGCCGTGCTGGCGGCTGAACACACTGGCGCCTTCGCCGCCTCGGGTCAGGAACACCAGTTGGCAGCGGTGTTGCAGCCAGCCTTGCAGCACGCTTTCCGGCGACTGGTCGGGGTAGAGCAGGTGCAGGTCTTCATCGCTGACCTTGATCAGGTCGGCATGCTTGGCCAGCTCGGCGACGCGGTCGCGCCACAGCTGGATATCCGGCTGCGGATTGAGGCGTACGTTGGGGTCGAGGCTGATCAGGCGCTTGCCGCTTTCGCGCTGGACCAGGTTCAGCAGGGTGTCGCCGATGGGCTGCACCACCAGTGAGAACGAGCCGACATGCAGCCCGCGAATCTCATCGCCGAGTACCGGTAAATGTGCGAACTCCAGCAGCCGATCCGCACAGCCTTCACCACGGAAGTTGTACTGCGGTGAGCCGTCGGCGCCCACGGCGACCATCGATAAGGTGGTCGGCGCGGCAAACTCCAGCAGGAACTGCTCGCTGACGCCTTCATCCTTGAGTACTTGCAACAGCCGGCGCCCGAGGAAGTCGCTGGATAGGCCGCCGAACAGCCCTGCCTCGATGCCCAGGCGGCGCAAGCCCACCGCGACGTTGAACGGTGAGCCACCGGCAATTGCCTTGTAATTGACCTTGGAGGCCTGCCCGCTGGCATCGTCCTCACTGAAAAAATCAAACAGCGCTTCACCACACACCAAATACATAGTCGTTCGCTCTTAAAGGGTTGCCACGTGTTGTTGATAGCGCTCGTAAGCCAGTTGATAGGCGCTGACACTGGCCGCCACCGGCAGGGTCCGGCTGGCGAGGTCGACGCTCACGCATTTGTCGCACAGGCTGGCCAGGGATTCGCCGGACTGGCTCCACGCCGCCTGGATCGCCGCGCCCAGGGCAGCGGCTTCGCTTTGTTCGGTGCAGATTACTTCGGTGTTCATGATGTCGGCGACCATCTGCCGCCACACCGGACTTTTAGAACCGCCGCCGATCAGGCGGATACTCTGGCTTTGCAGGCCGGTCTGGCGCAGCAGGTCGAGGCCGTAGCGCAGGCCGAAGGTGGTGCCTTCGACCACGGCCCGGCACAGGTTGGCACGGGTCAGGTTGGTCATGGTCAGCCCATGCAGGCTGCCGGTGGCGTGGGGCAGGGCAGGTACGCGTTCGCCGTTGAGGAACGGCAGCATGCTCACGCCATCGGCGCCAATCGGGGCTTGCTCGACCAGTGCGTTGAAGGCGTTGAGGTCCAGTTCGAACAGCTCGCGGATCACCCCGGTGGCGTTGGTCAGGTTCATCGTGCAGATCAACGGCAGCCAGCCGCCGCTGGACGAGCAGAAGGTGGCGACCGAGGCCTGCGGACTCACGTTGGGTTGGTCGGCATAGGCGTAGACCGTGCCCGATGAACCCAGGCTCATGGTGATGACGCCGGGGGCGATATTGCCGGTGCCGATGGCGCCCATCATGTTGTCGCCGCCGCCGCTGGAGACGATGGCCTTGGGGTTGATGCCCAGGCGTTCGGCGATGGCCGGCAAAATGCTGCCCACGGTTTGATCGGCGTCGATCAACGCCGGTAACGCAGCTTCAAGGCGGCCGCTGGGATCGATGTGCTTGAGCAGCGCCACATCCCAGGTGCGGGTGCGCACGTTGAAGTAACCGGTGCCCGAGGCATCGCCGTATTCGGCGACGGCGCGGCCGGTGAGCCAGTAGTTGAGGTAGTCGTGGGGCAGCAGGACATGGGCGATGCGCGCGAAGATGTCTGGGTGCTGCTCGCGGGTCCACAGCAGTTTCGACACGGTGTAGCCCGGCGCAATCGCCACGCCCAGGCGCTCCAGCGAGCCACTCTCGCCGCCCAGGTAGGCCAGCAGGCGCTCGTTCTCCGGCGCGGTTTCGGTGTCGCACCACAGCTTGGCCGGGCGCAGCACCTGGCCGCTGTCATCCAGCAACACCAGGCCGTGCTGCTGGCCGGACACGCCGATGCCGAGGATGTCCTGGCCGTCCACGCCGGCCTGTTGCAAGGCGCGGTGGGTGGCTTCGGTAAAGGCGTCCAGCCATTCCTGGGTGTGCTGTTCGCGCCGGCCATTGGCGCCGCTGATCAGGGTGTGCGCGGCGGCGCCCAGGCCCAGCACCTTGCCGCTGGAGGCGTCGAGGACGATGGCCTTGGTGCCTTGGGTGCCGCAGTCGATGCCGAGGAACAGGTTTTGCTGGGTCATGAGGGTGTGCTCAGCAGTGTTATTTTTTTGGATTGGCAACCCGGTCCAGTGTGGGAGGGGGCTTGGCCCCTCCCACATTTAAACCGGTTTCTTCAGGAGGTTCTGTAGGGTTTCGGTGACGCCGTTATCACGCAGGCTCCCATAGCACCGCTCGAACGCTGCCACAAACTCAGGCGAGTTGGGAATAGCCGTGCCAAAAATCTCTTCCACTCCCAGCAGTCGCTGGCTGATCAACGCCTCATCACTCACCAGCCCCTGGCAGAATTCCGCACGCGGGTCGGGGATTTTATAGTTCACGCCATTCTCATCCACGCCCTTCAAATACAAGGCCCAGGCCGCGACCACCAGCGCCGCACGCTCGGTCTCGCGCCCATCGGCTATCAGGCGGTTGATGGTCGGCACGGTGAACTTGGGAAACTTCGACGAGCCGTCCGAACACACCCGTTCCAACTGGTCGGCAATCGCCTGGTTGGAGAAGCGGTCCACCAGGGTCTGCTTGTAGTCGCTCAGGTCGATGCCCGGCACCGGCGCCAGGTTTGGCGTGACGTCGAGGTCCATGTAGGCGCGCATGTAGGCCACGAACAGCGGGTCGTTCATGGTCTCGTGCACAAACCGATAACCCTTGAGAAACCCCAGGTAGGTCAGGGCCAGGTGGCTGCCGTTGAGCAAGCCGATCTTCATCTCTTCATAGGGCGTCACATCGTCGGTGAACTGCACGCCGACCTTTTCCCACGCCGGGCGGCCGTTGACGAATTTGTCTTCCAGCACCCACTGCACAAAGGGTTCGCAAACAACTGGCCAGGCGTCGTCGATGCCGTGTTCATCGTGCAGTTGCAAGCGGTGGGCGGTGCTGGTCATCGGCGTGATGCGGTCGACCATGGCGTTCGGGAAGCTCACATGGGCCTTGATCCAGTCATGTAGCTCGGCATTGTGCAGGGCGGCGAAGGCCAGCAGCGCCTTGCGCGTGACGGCGCCGTTGTGCGGCAGGTTATCGCAGGACATCACGGTAAACGCCGGGACGCCGGCCGCGCGGCGCTGGGTCAATGCCGCACAGATAAAGCCGAACACGGTTTTCGGCGCGCTGGGGTGCGCCAGGTCATGCTGGATCTGCGGCAGGTGGGCCATGAACTCGCCGTTGCTGTCGTCGATGCAGTAGCCGCCTTCGGTGATGGTCAGCGAAACGATGCGAATCTCGGGACTGGCGAGTTTATCGATCAATGCCTGGGCGCTGTCTTCGGCCAGCAGCATGTCGCTGATCGAGCCGATCACGCGCACTTCGGTGTCGTCGGTGTCGCCCAGTTCGTACAGGGTGAACAGGTAGTCCTGGCCGGCCAGGTCGTCGCGGGCCTTGCGGTCCTCGGCACGCAGGCCGACGCCGCAGATGCTCCAGTCCAGGCCCTCGCCGGTATTCATCAGCGCGTCGGTGTAATACGCCTGGTGCGCGCGGTGGAAGCCGCCGACGCCGATATGGGCTATACCCTGGGAGGTACTTGCAATGGCGTAGGCCGGCAGTTTGATTTCCGGCGCCAGCTGGGTGAGGTTCTGTTTATTCAGTTTCATCACAAATCTCGCAAATCAGGCGGCAGCGCGCAGTGGACGGGCCACGGCAACACCGTCGGTGTCGAACAGATGGCAGTGCGCCGGGTCCAGGTGCAGGTGCAGCGTCTCGCCATACTGGCTGGCCATGTCGCCGCGAATCCGCATGGTCAGCGGCTCGCCGCTCGAGGTGATGACGTGGCAGAAGGTGTCGCTGCCCAGGCGTTCGCCGACGTCGGCGGTGACGGTCAGGGCGGTTTGCCCAGGCGAGGCGATTTCCAGATGCTCCGGACGAATGCCCAGGGTCACCGCACTGCCCACGCTCAGGGTGGCGCCGCTGAGCGGTAGGCTGATGGTGCTGCCGGCGTCCAGTTGCACCTCGCAGCCTTGGCCCTCGATGCGCGTAACCTTGCCCTTGAGGAAGCCCATTTTCGGCGTGCCGAGAAAGCCCGCCACAAACAGGTTGGCCGGCTGGTGGTACAGCTCCAGCGGCGAGCCGACCTGCTCGATACGCCCGCTGTTCAACACGACCACCTTGTCGGCCAGGGTCATGGCTTCAACCTGATCGTGGGTCACGTAGATCATGGTGGCTTGCAGTTCTTTATGCAGGCGCGACAGCTCCAGGCGCATCTGCACGCGCAGGGCGGCGTCGAGGTTGGACAACGGCTCGTCGAACAGGAAGATCTTCGGGTTGCGCACAATCGCGCGGCCAATCGCCACACGCTGGCGCTGACCACCGGAGAGTTGCTTGGGCTTGCGCTCCAGCAGCGGGCCCAGTTCGAGGATGCGCGCCGCTTCGTTGACCTTGCTCTCCACCAGCTTCTTGTCGACACCGGCCAGGTCCAGGGCAAACGACATGTTCTTGCGCACGCTCATGTGCGGGTACAGGGCGTAGGTCTGGAACACCATCGCCAGGTCGCGCTTGGCCGGGGTCACTTCGGTGATGTCGCGGCCATCCAGTTCGATGGTGCCTTCGCTGACTTCTTCAAGGCCGGCGATCAGGCGCAGCAGGGTCGATTTACCGCAGCCCGAGGGGCCGACGAACACCACGAATTCCTTGTCGTTCACTTCCAGGTCGATGCCCTTGATGATCGAGAAACCTTCGAAGCCTTTTTGCAGATTCTTGATTTTCAGGTTGGCCATGGGATGGGCCTCCACTTTGAATTTTTTATTGAAAGGCCGTTATTTCACGGCGCCGAAGGACAAACCGCGCACCAGCTGTTTCTGGCTGATCCAGCCAAAGATCAGGATCGGCGCGCAGGCCAGGGTCGAGACGGCAGACAATTTGGCCCAGAACAAGCCTTCGGGACTGGAGTAGGAGGCGATCAGTGCGGTCAAGGGTGCGGCGTTGGACGAGGTCAGGTTCAACGACCAGAAGGCCTCGTTCCAGCACAGGATCAGCGACAGCAACACCGTGGAGGCCAGGCCGCCCTTGGCGATCGGCAGCAGCACCCGGACCATTTCCTGCCACAGGGTGGCGCCGTCCAGGCGCGCGGCTTCGAGGATGTCCTTGGGGATGTCCTTGAAGTAGGTGTAAACCATCCAGACCACGATCGGCAGGTTGATCAGGGTGTAGATGATGATCAGCGCAATGCGCGTGTCCAGCAGGCCAAAGCTCTTGGCCAGCAGGTAGATCGGCATCAGCACGCCCACCGGCGGCAGCATCTTGGTGGACAGCATCCACAGCAGCGTACCTTTGGTGCGCTTGGTTTCGTAGAACGCCATGGAGTAGGCCGCCGGCACCGAAATCAGCAGGCACAGGGCGGTGGCGCTGAATGAAATCAGCACCGAGTTCCAGGCATAGCTGAAGTAGTTGCTGCGCTCGTTGATGTGCAGGTAGTTCTCCAGCGTCGGCGTGAAGATGAACTGCGGCGGCGTGGCGAACGCGTCGATTTCGGTCTTGAAGCTGGTCAGCACCATCCAGAAGATCGGGAAGAAAATCAGGATCGCGATGGCCCAGGCCAGGGTGCCGAGCAACAGGCTTTGCAGGCGGCGGGATTGTTGAAGCGTCATGGCGCGGCCCTCAAGGCTTGTCAGTCAGGTTTTTGCCGATCATCCGCACCAGGATGATCGCCGCGATATTGGCGATGACCACGGCAATCAAGCCGCCGGCCGAGGCCATGCCCACGTCGAACTGCACCAGCGCCTGGTTGTAGATCAGGTAGGCGAGGTTGGTCGACGCGTAGCCGGGGCCACCGTTGGTGGTGGTGAATATTTCGGCGAATACCGAGAGCAGGAAGATCGTTTCGATCATCACCACCACGGCAATCGGGCGCGCCAGGTGGGGCAGGGTCAGGTGCCAGAAAATCGCGATGGCGCCGGCACCGTCCAGGCGTGCGGCTTCCTTTTGTTCCTGGTCGAGGGACTGCATGGCGGTCATCAGCAGCAGGATGGCGAACGGCAGCCACTGCCACGACACGATGATGATGATCGACAGCAGCGGATAGTGCGCCAGCCAGTCCACCGGCTCGGCGCCGAAGAACTTCCACACGGCGGCGAGAATTCCCGACACCGGGTGGAAAATCAGGTTCTTCCAGATCAGCGCACCGACGGTGGGCATGATGAAGAACGGCGAAATCAACAGCACCCGGACGATGCCACGCCCGAGGAACTCACTGGCCTCCAGCAGCGCACTGATCAACACGCCGAACACCACGCTGATCAGCAGCACGCTGCCCACCAGCAATAACGTATTGGTGGCACCGGGCAGGAACCCCGAGTCGGTGATGAAGTACGTGAAATTCTCCAGCCCCACGAATTGGTTCTCGCCGGGGTAGAGCAGGTTGTAGCGGATCAGTGAAAAGTACAGGGTCATGCCCAACGGCACGATCATCCACAGCAGCAGCATGGCGACCGAAGGCGTGACGAGGAACCAGCCGGGGTTGGCCAGGCGGCTTTTGGAGGGTGTATTCATGATAATCAAGGCCAGTCAGGTACAGGTGCGTAAAACCCCTGTAGGAGCGAGCTGGCTCGCGAAGGTATTTCAGGCGCCTTGCGGCGTCGGATGTACCTTTTTCGCGAGCACGCTCGCTCCTACAGGATCGGGGGTTACTTGGGGTAACCCGCCCGCTTCATTTCACGCTCGGTGGTGGTCTGCGCGGCGGTCAGTGCAGCATCGACCGTCTGCTGGCCGGTCAGCGCGCCGGAGAAGAACTTGCCGACCTGGGTCCCAATCGCCTGGAATTCAGGAATGGTCACCAACTGGATACCGATATACGGCACCGGCTTGAGGGTCGGCTTGGTCGGGTCGGCGACTTTCAGCGATTCCAGGGTCACCTTGGCGAACGGTGCGGCCTTCATGTACTCGTCGCTGTAGGTCGACTTGCGCGTACCTGGCGGCACGTTGGCAACACCGTCGGTCTTGGCGACCAATGCGCCATATTCCTTGGACGTGGCCCAACTGGTGAACACCTTGGCGGCGTCCTTGGCCTTGGAGCTGGTCGGGATCGCCAGGCTCCAGGAGTACAGCCACGACGTGCCTTTGTCGGTTTTTTCGTGCGGGGCAAAGGTGAAACCGACATGGTCAGCCACTTTGCTTTGGGTCTTGTCGGTGACGAACGAGCCGGCGACGCTGGCATCGACCCAGATCGCGCACTTGCCGCTGTTGAACAGCGCCAGGTTTTCGTTGAAACCGTTGCTGGAAGCACCCGGCGGTCCGGATTTCTTCATGTTGTCGACGTAGAAGTTCAGCGCGTCCTTCCACTCTGGGCCGTTGAATTCCGGCTGCCATTTCTCATCGAACCAGCGCGCCCCGTAGCCGTTGGCCAGGGTGGTGATCAGCGCCATGTTCTCACCCCAACCGGCTTTGCCACGCAGGCACAGGCCGTATTGCTCTTTGCTCTTGTCGGTGAGTTTGGCCGCGAATTCGCCGATCTGGCTCCAGGTCGGGTGCTCGGGCATGCTCAGCCCGGCGTCCTTGAACAGGTCGGTGCGGTAATAGGTGATGGAGCTTTCAGCATAGAAGGGCAGGGCGTACAGCGAACCCTTGACCGACAGACCGTCACGCACGGAAGGGAACACGTCGTCGAGGTCGTAGGACGCCGGCAGGTCCTTCATCGGTTCCAGCCAACCCTTGGCGCCCCAGAGTGCGGCTTCGTACATGCCGATGGTCAACACATCGAACTGCCCGCCTTGGGTGGCAATGTCGGTGGTCAGGCGTTGGCGCAGTACGTTTTCTTCGAGCACCACCCAGTTCAGCTTGATCTCCGGATGTTCGGCCTCGAAGGTTTTCGAGAGCTTCTGCATGCGGATCATGTCGCTGTTGTTGACGGTCGCAATGGTCAGGGTTTGCGCGCCAAGGCTGACGGCGCTGAGGGTCATACAGGTACAGGCAAGCAGAGCTTTTGCTGTGAACTTCATCGCGCACTCCATTTCCGCGCCCAGGGGCTACAGAAGGACAGTTATTGTTGTTGTGTCTTCCTACGGGGAGTCAGGAAGAGTGTGCGTTGATTACAGCCTTCAATTGACGGTGTGACAAATCCTTGGGAGCACTTGGACTGATACTTTTTTGCACTCGGGTGAGGGCTGCTTTTTGACCCTCGCGATATTCAAGCCCAGGGAAATCTGCAGGTGCGCTGCTCAGGCAGGTGTTGAAAGACGCCATGAAGTGATGGTATTGGCACCCTTTGCATGGCGTTCATCTTTCCTCAGGGGGCCGCGTCTTTCAGCAGCTTCATCACCGGCGGCTCATCGGTGTCCTTGTGGGTGGCGGGTCCCATGACTTCCACCTGATGGATTCGCAGGGCTTGGCCGTTGCTGGTTTCGAAGTCTATCCAAAACTTTCCTTCCCCATTGGTTGTGGCGTTTCTTACCCAATAAGTGTTCATGTCGGAGTTGCTCATAATATTGGGGGAAGTATATGTTCCCCCCGCATGCGTTACCTTCAAGTAACTGCCCGTTAAGCGCACACGACAATAAATAAGCACGGTCAGCTGACTGTGAGGAGGAAGGATTTCGCTGAAAATCCTGCTTGCCTTCTGGACAAGCCAGGCTGTTCTGCCACTTACATCGTCAATAATGATACTGCCGCCGCCTGTCCATCCATGTTTCTCGCCCTCGTCGGCAAATACGACACGATGGTGGATGATGGATTTTTCTTTAAGTGTTTGATGTGTTGTTTGGCTCATTTCTCGATCCTCGAATTAAGTGAACGCAGTCATTCAGGAATGATGTGCACGCTCATTTAAGGAGGGGGCCTCCGATGGCGATACTGTGAGAACTACCAGTTCCGACCGACGGGATTCGCGGTAAAGTGCCCCAGGCGTGCAATGCTGTTGGCGTCCGCGATTTGTTGCGCCAGGGGCAGGGCAATGATTACGGTCTTCAGATGAGATGTGACAAGTCCTTGGCTACACGTGGACTGCTGCTTTTGCACGGGTGAGGGCGTCTGTTCACGGAGGTTCGGGCAAAAGCGCTGTCTTCAGTAGCAGTCGCTTTGATCTGGTCAAGTAATCTTGGACACCGATTAAGGTTCACGCCGCCAACCTTTCCTCCGCAATTGGCGACCGATAGTCGTTGTAGCTGTG
>NZ_JAFLXD010000030.1:0-83022 GCF_019891415.1 Pseudomonas sp. SH10-3B
TCCCCATGTGAGAGTAGGTCATCGTCAAGATTAAATTCCGAAACCCCATTTGCGAAAGCAGATGGGGTTTTGTTTTGCGCGGTCGAAAAGTAAAAACACCGTTCTGAGTGAGCTTTCGAATACCCTCAAGGTAGGCCACCGTGGCACCGTAGCCATCGACATTGAGCTCACCTCAGAGTGCCGTTGGAGAATTCAATGCAAAGTGTTTCTGCATTTTTGCTATGGTGCAGCACATTTCCCAAGGACTGATCTTTCATCGCAGGATGCGGCGTCGACCTTCTTCAACGAGATGCTGTAGAAATGCCTGAACCTATACCGATTAAAGATCACGAAAAAGAGAACCGCCTCGTCAATAAGCGCCTGCTCGCTTGTGCGTTGCTGGTGATCGGCATTACATGTGCCCTGGTGGGGCGTATGTATTTCCTTCAGGTCGTCCAGTTCGACTACCACTCCACGATATCTGAAAACAACCGCGTCCACGTACTGCCCATCACGCCGACGCGCGGTCTTATCTATGACCGTAATGGCGTGGTCCTAGCCGATAACCGACCCAGCTACAATCTGACCATCACCCGCGAGCGCACCACTGACCTCAAGGGCGAACTCGACGCCATCGTCAACCTGCTGCATCTGCCTGCTGAAGACCGCGCACTGTTCGACAAGGCCCTGAAGCAGGCACGCCACCCATTCGTCCCCGTAACGTTGTTCTACGAGTTGACCGAAGAACAAATTGCGTTGTTGGCGGTGAACGAGTTCCGCCTGCCAGGGGTAGACGTAGAACCGCAATTCGTCCGTCACTACCCCCTGGGTGCGCACTTTGCCCACTCCATCGGCTATGTAGGACGCATCAATGAGAAAGAATCCAAGGCCCTCGATTCGGTGGAGTACCGCGGCACACAATCTATCGGCAAGACCGGTATCGAGCGTTTCTACGAATCTGAACTGCATGGTCATGTGGGCTATGAAGAGGTCGAGACCAATGCCCAGGGCCGCGTACTTCGAGTGCTTAAACACACCGACCCGATCCCGGGGAAAAATATCGTCCTGAGCCTCGACATCAAACTCCAGGAAGCCGCGGAGGAAGCCTTGGGGGATCGCCGTGGTTCGGTCGTTGCCCTCGACCCGCAAACCGGTGAAGTGCTGGCCATGGTCAGCAAACCGAGTTTCGACCCGAACCTGTTTGTCACCGGTATCAGCTTCAAGGAATACGCCGCGCTGCATGATTCCATCGACCGGCCGCTGTTTAACCGGGTATTGCGCGGGCTGTACGCTCCAGGCTCAACGATCAAGCCAGAAGTGGCCATCGCCGGTCTGGACAGCGGTGTCGTCACGGCTCAAACGCGTGTATTCGACCCCGGTTACTATCAACTGCCCGACTTCGACCACAAATACCGCAACTGGAACCACAGTGGCGACGGCTGGGTGGACATGGACGCAGCCATCATGCGCTCCAACGACACCTACTTTTACGATCTGGCTCATAAACTCGGCATCGACCGGCTGCACGACTACCTGGCAGAATTCGGACTTGGCCAGAAAGTGTCGCTGGATATGTTTGAAGAGTCTGCGGGTTTGATGCCTTCCCAAGCGTGGAAGCGTGCCACCCGGCGTCAGCCTTGGTTCCCTGGTGAAACCGTGATCCTCGGCATCGGCCAAGGCTATATGCAGGTCACGCCGCTGCAGTTGGCCCAGGCCACTGCATTGATTGCCAACAAGGGGGTGTGGAACCGACCCCACTTGGCTAAAACCATTGATGGCGTGCCACCGGTGGATGAAAACCCAATGCCGAACGTCGTCCTTAAGGACCCGCGTGATTGGGAACAGGTCAACCACGGCATGCAACTGGTGATGCACGACCCGCGCGGTATTGCACGGGCTGCAGCGCAAGGCGCGCAATACCGTATCGCCGGCAAGAGTGGCACCGCCCAGGTGGTTGCGATCAAGCAGGGTGAGCGTTACAACCGTGAGAAGACCTTGGAGCGCCATCGCGACAACGCGTTGTTCGTCGGCTTTGCTCCCGCTGAACACCCGAAAATCGTGATTTCAGTGATGATCGAAAACGGTGAGGCCGGTGGTCGCGTCGCGGGACCGGTGGTGCGGCAAATCATGGATGCCTGGCTACTTGACCAGGAAGGCCACCTGAAGCCGCAATACGCCACGCCGGCTAAAGCGCCAGGTGACCCGCGCGTCTAAGTCATGCCTTCCATTCGTCCCAGTGCTCTATACCTTCATGGGCGAGCCAAGGCACATCATGGGCCGTCCAGATGTGCGAGGTGGGCCTGACGCCCGGATCATCATCCAGCGTCGCCACCCGCACAATCACATGGGGCTGATGCCCACGCTCTGCTATCAGGTGTGAGCCACAACGTGAGCAGAAATACCTGAGCTTGCCCGGCGAAGATTCAAAGGACGCCAGCAGCTCCTCCCCCAGCGTCCAGCGAAAATGTTCGCGCATCACTCCGGCGGTGGCCACAAACGCCGCCGCATGTATTTTACGGCAGCTCGCGCAGTGGCAGTGGCTGATGGGCATGTCCAGTTGGTCCACCTGATAGCGAACACCTTTGCAGAAGCAACTTCCATTCAATGGGTCAGTCATAAACGTATTGCCGGTTCAAGGACGGGGTCATCATGATTGCTTACAACCTGAGGTTGCGCATTGTTTGATGTCGCCTACTGTCAACGGAGGAGGTGACTTATGCACGTATTAGATCGCATCGAGCGCAAAGTTCTGCTCAACGCTTCACGTAAACAGGTCTGGGAAGCGCTCACCAATGCCGAGCAATTCGGTAACTGGTTTGGGGTCGCCCTCAAGGGCAAAACCTTTATGGCTGGGGAAACTATAGAGGCGCCGATTACCTACCCAGGTTACGAACACGTGATCTGGAAAGCCAAAATCGAACGCATCCTGCCGCAGACGCTGTTCTCTTTCTGGTGGCACCCCTTCGCGGTCGAAGAGGGCGTCGACTACGACAAGGAAACCCCGACACTGGTGGAGTTCACCATTGAGGATCGCGCGCCAGGCATTTTGCTCCGGGTGGTTGAATCCGGTTTCTATACGGTGCCAGAGAAGCGTAGGCAAAAAGCCTTCAAGATGAACTCCCGTGGCTGGGACGAGCAGATGGGCAATATCGAAAACTACCTGAGCAAAGCTCGTCGGGCGTAAACCGGATAACGGGCATCAGCACTGATGCCCGTCCTTGTCGTTCTCAGCTTTCATAAGTGATGCAGGGCAGTTGGCCTTACGGTTAGAAGTCGACCGTCGCCGACAACTTGGCCACGCGAGGATCCCCCTGGCTCAAGAACCCGCCCTGAGCCGACTCCCAGTACTTTTCGTTGGCAACGTTCTCCACAGTGGCGCCCAGCGTCACCTCACGCTGATCCAGCATGAAGGCGTAGCGCGCGCCTACATCGAAACGGTTCCAGGCTGGCAGGCTCAGGTTGTTGGCCGCATCCGCGTACTGGCCACCGGTGCGCAGCATGCGCCCGTTGAGGGTCACGCCTTGCAGGCCGGGCACGTCCCATTCCACGCCGGCGTTGAGCTGGAAGGAAGGTACACCGATGGCACGGTTGCCATCGTTGGTACCGTTCTGCGTGTCCTTGAGCTCGGTCTTCATCACCGTCGCACCACCCAGCAAACGCAGGCCGCTGACCGGTTCGCCGAAGACGTTCAGTTCGACGCCTTTATTGATCTGCTGACCTTCACGCACGTAGCGCGCGGTGGTGGCGTCGATGACTTCTGAATAGCCTGCGCCAGGCTGCTCGATACGGTAAACGCCTAACGTAGCGCCATAGGTGCCCATGTCTACCTTGACGCCCGCTTCGATCTGCTTGGAGCGCGCGGGTGCATAGGCCTGCCCGCCGCCGATGATAGTCCGGGTACCGGCCGTAAGCGGCGAAACCGGGCCCTGGGCCAAGCCTTCAATACGGTTGGCGTACACCGATACGTGTTCCCACGGCTTGAACACAACGCCGTAGACCGGCGTGGTGATCGATTCGTCATAGTTGGCGGTGCGTGTACCGCTCATGTAGTTGTAGCCCTGTACCACCATCTGCTGGCGTCGGGCGCCGACGGTCACCAACAGACGGTCATCGAAGAAACCCAAGGTGTCGGAGATGGCTGCGCTGCGCACGAATGTCTTGGCGGTAATGGTCGGGTCGCTGAAGTCCGTGCCGGGGGTGTTGCGTGGGTTATTCAGAGTCGGTGGTGCCCCGGTCACAGGGTTGTAGATATTGGTCGCACTCGGTGAGCCGTTGAAGACATAAGCGTTGCGCGCCTGGGTCCAAATGCCGGCGAGGCCGAAGTTGAGTCGGTGGCTGACGGGCCCAGTCTGGAATTTGCCATTCAGGCCGCTCATCAGACTGGAGTTGTCTTCTTCGTGCGCGATGGTCGAGCGGCTGGAGGTGGCATTACCGACGTTATCGGTCAGGGTCACCGACGAATACTGGCCCATTTCACGACTGTGCTTGGCACCGGCTGCGGCATAAGCCGTCCAGTTTTCGTTCAGGTCATATTCGGCGCGCAGCATGCCCAAGGTGTCTTCAAGGTTGGTACGGCTCCAGCTCGGCGCATAGTTCGTGTCGGCCGAAGGCGCATCCGGTACATGTGTGGCGGTCCCCACGAATACCGAATTGCGCCCGCCGTTGATACGCTGCTTTTGATAAACGAAATCACTCGATACGCGCAAAGCATCGCCGCGGTAATCCAGGCCGACCGCAAACAATTTCGAACGCTGGTTTTCATCATCAATGCCGGTATCACCTTCGCGCTGGGACAGGTTCACCCGAGCGCCAAACCGATTGTCTTCGCCGAACCGCTGGCCTATATCCAAGTGCTCGCCGACGCGGCCATCGCTGCTGATATCCGTGCTGAAGCGCCGCAGCGGTACATCATCGGCGCGCTTGGGGTGCAGGTTCACGCCGCCGCCGATGCCGGAGCCGCCCGGTGTCACGCCGTTGATAAACGCGTTAGGCCCCTTGAACACTTCCACGCGTTCCAAGGCGTCAGTAGAGATGATCTGACGGGGTAGGATGCCGTACAAGCCATTGTAGGAAATGTCATCACCATTCAGCGGCAGACCACGGATCATGAAGGTCTGCGCCTGGTTCGCATACCCCGAGGCCTGGCGCACTGACGAGTCATTGAGCAGCACATCACCGACGGTTTCGGCCTGTTGATCGCGGATCAGTTTTTCGGTGTAAGAGGCCATGCTGAAAGGCACGTCCATGATGTCCTGGTTGCCCAGCACACCCAATTGGCCGCCGCGTGCCACCTGGCCGCCGCTGTATACCGGGGGCAGGGCGTTCGGCGCGGGCGCGTCGGCGTTGATATTGGTGGCACCCAATTCCAGTGTGTTGCCGTCCTGACGGTTGTTCGCATCCTGCGCGGTGACGGGGGTTGCGGCATGAGCGGCAAGGCTCAGGGAGCAACAAAGGGCGAGCAGGGTCGGGCGAAACGGCACAGCGAATGAGGTACAGATGGGCATGGTCGATCCTGACGGCGAACCGTCAATGTGAGAAAGAGGGCAACAGGCGTTGCGCTTCCTCACTGCGCGAATACGACTCCGGCGCGGATGATAGTAATTATTATTAACGTCCTGCAACAAATTTATCAGATTGCGCCCGACGTGCGTGTTTACCTGCCGCGTTGGCACGGATGCCGCGTAGAATCAACGCCTGAACGCTATTCCTGAGGTGCGGTACGGTGGATTTACAGCAGGGTTTTGTCCTGACCCGGCATTGGCGCGATACCCCGGCGGGCACGGAGGTCAGTTTCTGGCTGGCCACAGACCATGGCCCGCGGTTGATCCGCCTACCCGTGCAGACCTCGGTGATGTTCATTCCCGAGGCTCATCGCAAGCCGTTGGATTGGCTGCTCAAGGGCGAGCGCGATATCGAACTGCGCCCGCTGCAACTCTGCGATTTCCATCACCGCCCGGTCCTGGGCCTTTACACCCGCCAGCACCGCCAGGCGATGGACGTGGAAAAACGCCTGCGCGCCGCCGGTGTCGACGTCTACGAAGGCGATGTACGTCCGCCCGAACGCTACATGATGGAGCGCTTTATCACCGCCCCGGTCTGGTTCGGCGGTACGCCCGATGCCAGCGGTGTCCTGTGCGATGCGCAGATGAAACCCGCGCCCGACTACCGTCCGCCGCTCAAGCTGGTATCCCTGGACATCGAGACCACCGCCCAGGGCGACCTCTATTCCATCGCCCTCGAAGGCTGCGGCGAGCGCCAGGTGTACATGCTCGGCCCGCCGAACAAAAGCTGCGCAGTGAACTTCAAGCTCGACTACTGCGACACCCGCGCCCAACTGCTCGAATGCCTCAACCAATGGCTCGCCACCCATGACCCCGACGCAATCATCGGCTGGAATGTGGTGCAGTTCGACCTGCGCGTGCTCCACGAACATGCCCAACGCCTCAACGTGCCGTTGATGCTAGGCCGCGGCGACGAACCCATGGCCTGGCGCGAACATGGCAGTCGCAACCATTACTTCGCCGCAGCGGCTGGACGCCTGATCATCGATGGCATCGAGGCCCTGCGTTCGGCCACCTGGAGCTTCGAATCCTTCAGCCTGGAGAATGTCGCGCAAACCCTGCTCGGCGAAGGCAAGGACATCTCCACGCCGTACCAGCGCATGGACGAAATCAACCGCATGTTCGCCGAGGACAAGCCCGCCCTGGCGCGCTACAACCTCAAGGACTGCGAGCTGGTCACGCGAATCTTCGAGAAAACCGAGCTGCTCAAGTTCCTGCTCGAACGCGCCAGCGTCACCGGATTGCCGGCTGACCGCAACGGTGGCTCTGTGGCCGCATTCACCCATCTGTACATGCCGTTGATGCACCGCCAGGGCTTCGTCGCGCCGAACCTGGGCGACAAACCGCCTCAAGCCAGCCCCGGCGGATTTGTCATGGACTCGCGCCCCGGCCTCTACGAATCGGTGCTGGTGCTCGACTACAAAAGCCTTTATCCATCGATCATCCGCAGCTTCCTGATCGACCCGGTGGGCCTGATCGAAGGCCTTAAGCACCCCGACGACAGCGACTCAGTGGAAGGCTTTCGCGGCGCGCGCTTCTCCCGCACCCGGCACTGCCTGCCCGCCATCGTCGCACGAGTCTCCGAAGGTCGCGAAGAGGCCAAGCGAGAACACAACGCACCGCTTTCCCAGGCGCTGAAAATCATCATGAACGCCTTCTACGGCGTGCTTGGTTCCAGCGGTTGCCGCTTCTTCGATACACGGCTGGCGTCATCGATCACGATGCGCGGCCACCAGATCATGCGCCAGACCCGCGAACTGGTTGAAGCCCAGGGCTATGAAGTGATCTACGGCGACACCGACTCCACCTTTGTCTGGCTCGGCAGCGCGCATTCCCAGGAAGACGCCAGCCGTATCGGTCAGGCGCTGGTCAAGCACGTCAACACGTGGTGGCGTGAACACCTGCACCGCGCGTTCGGCCTGCAAAGCGCCCTGGAGCTGCAATACGAAACCCACTTCAGCCGCTTCCTGATGCCGACCATTCGCGGCGCGGAGGAGGGCAGCAAAAAACGCTACGCCGGCCTGGTCACGCGTGCAGACGGCAGCGAAGAAATGATCTACAAGGGCCTGGAAACCGTGCGCAGCGACTGGTCGCCCCTGGCCCGCCGGTTCCAGCAGGAACTCTACCAGCGCATCTTCCACCGCCAGCCCCATCAGGACTACATACGCGACTACGTGCGCCGGACCTTGAGCGGCGAATTCGATGAGCTTTTGATCTACCGCAAACGCCTGCGCCGCCAACTGGACGACTACGAGCGCAACGTGCCGCCCCATGTGCGCGCCGCGCGCCTGGCCGATGAGTACAACGACCGTCTGAACCGCCCGCGCCAGTACCAGCGCGGCGGCTGGATCAGCTATGTGATCAGCGTCAACGGCCCCGAACCCTTAGAAGTGCGGCAAGCCCCCATCGACTACGACCACTACGTCACCCGCCAATTACAGCCGGTGGCCGATGCGATCCTGCCGTTCGTGAACGATGACTTCAGCACCCTGGTCGGTGGGCAAATGGGCCTGTTCTAGAACGCTTGCTTCGCGGTGTCCAGGCGCTGCATTGTTGTCATCCGATGATGAACTTCCAGGAGGTCCGCCCCATGTACACGCTCTATGGCATCGACGAGTCCGGCTCTTGCATGATCGAAATCGCCCTGCAGCGCTGTGCGGTGCCGTGGCGACGGACGGATGCAGCCTCCTGGGCCGATGGCGAGGGCAGCGACGAACTGGCCCGTATCAACCCGCTCAAACAGGTGCCCACCCTGGTCACCCCAGATGGCCAGGTGCTGACCGAAAGCGCGGCCATCCTGATCCACCTCGGCCTGGAGTTTCCCGGCGCACACCTACTGAGCGGCGATCGCGCCCAGATCATCAGGGGCCTGGTGTATATCGCTGCCAATTGCTACTCGGCAATTGGCATCATCGATTACCCGCAACGCTGGCTGGGCAACGCCGAGGAGGCCGTGCAGGCGCAACTGGTCACCGGCACGCGCCGCCATCTGCATCAGGCCTGGGTGGTGTTTGCCGAACAGTTTTCCGGCCAGTTGTTCGCGCCCAATGGCGCGCCGAATGCGCTGGGTATCATTGCGGCGGCGGTGTCGCGTTGGGACCAGGCGCGTGCGGCCTTGACGGCCCTGGCGCCAGGCTTTGCGCAGACCCTCGCGCAAGTGGATGCAGACCCCATCGTGGCGCCCGTGTTTGCCCGGCATTGGCCGGACTGGGAGGTCTCTTAATGTTTCGGCAATCAAAGGAAACAATGCTGGATGTCGCCTCCAAGCCCTTGCGGAGCGGGCGTCCTGGCCTACGCTTTCTGAACGCAGTGTAGGAATCATCCTTGAATTTGACTGTCGCAGACATGAAACTCAAGAACCCTGCATGGAATTCAAAGGAGGTGCGCATGCTCATCCGGTCGCTGACCCTGGCTACCTTGATGGCTTTTACGGGGCCGCTGTTGGCTGCTGATGATATCAACCCGCTCAAGCAGGACCTGGGCAAAGCCCGGCCACTGGTGGTGGTGGAGCTTGATTCCGGCAACGACACACTGGCGACCCTCAAGAAACAACTGGACGAGCCTGCCACCAAGCAGTCCTTTGAAGAACGCAGCATGGTGTTCTACACCGTGAAGTTCGGCAGCATCGGTGCTGAAGGGGAGAAGTTCGCCAAAGACCCCAAGGACAACAAGAAGCTCACCCCACCTGAGACCAACGCGTTGATCCGTGCCCTCAAACTCGGCGCCGGCAGCGGCACCAAAGTGATCCTGGTGGGCAAGGATGGCGAGAAGAAAGTCGAGAAAACCGTACCGCCGGATACCCTCGATTTGAAGGAGTTTTTCAGCGCCATCGACCAGATGCCGATGGCCGAGAAAGAAACCGCCGCCGCCCCGGAACCAGAACCCGTTGCACCGGCTCCGGCCAAGGGTGCCAAGCCTGCGAAACATGCCGGCAAACCCGCTGCGCCACAACTGGATGACTGAAGCCAATACCCGGTAGGAGCACGCTCGCTCCTACCGTTATCTGGCAGCCTTGCGCACTGGAAACGGAAAGTAGAAAAACCGCAGGAACGCCACCCGCTTGATCACTTCCCCGATCAATAACGGCACCACCACCGCCACCACAAAACCGATACAGGCTGCGACAAACGCGTGCAGTCCCAGACGCTCCAACAGATCAAACGTCTTGTGCTGGATCTCCCCGTGGAAGATCAGCAGGATCAGGGTCGACTGGCCGATGTAGGTCATGGCACGGGTGACCAACGCCGAGGCCATCAGCACCCGCGCCAATGCCCAGCACAGGTACACCCCGATCACCGCCAACAGGCTGGTCCACAGCCAGTGGTCGTAGCGACGTTGCGCCAGGTCCATGGTATCGCCCCGGTAGAGGAACACCGCCGCGAACAGCGCCACCGACACCAGCAGTGTCAGCAGCGAGCCCGCATGGGTACGCAGCCAGTCGCGCAGCAGGTAGCCGTAGACGAAACACGCGCTGCTGATCAACGTGATATCCAGGCTGAACGGCAAGCCGGGCAGCACCCAGGTTTGCCCACCGACAGTCACCGGCAATTGCCAGAACCAAGGCAGCATCCAGATGCCGAGCAGCAGCGGAAGCAGCATCACTGCGCAACTCGCCGCCAGCGGCAGCCGCTGGATCAGCCGCAGCACCGCCCAACTGAACAGGATCGCCACCCAGAAGTGCGGTAAAAACCACAGCGCCTGCCACGGGATGGTGTCCACCGAGGCGTACAGCACGCCGCCGATATCCGGCAGCAGCGGTTGGCCGCGCAGCACGCCACGCACGATCACATACACCAGCATGGTGAAGAAGAACGGCTTGAGCAGGCCATCGGCCTTACGCACCGCCATCTCCACAAACGGCTGTTCAGGCTTGAAAAACACCCCCGACAAAAAGAAGAACAACGGCAGCACGAACGACGCCAGGATCGGGTACATCAAGTCCGGGGACGTGGCGACAAACCAACTGTGGGCATACACGATCACCAGGATGCCGATGCCCTTGGCGATATCCATTTGAATCCAGCGATTTTTCACCTGAGTGCTCCCGATTGATCATTCATGCCCTGCGCCACGGCTTAAGCCACAGCCCCATGCCGAGCAGCACCACGGCGCCCGCCAGGGTGCTCAGCCCCAGTTGCAGCCACACGCCCTCAATACCAAACAGCATCAGCGCCGCGAGCCCCATCAGCAGCGCACTGAGCAGCCAATGCCGGGCCCACGGCAGGGTGCCGATCAACGCCTGGCGCTGCATCAGCAACAGCGCGGTGCAGATCACGCCGGCCAGTGCGGCGAGGGGGATGCCGGCCAGGCCGAACACAAAGGGCAGGGCGGCCAACAGCACCACGTTGACCAGGCTGCCGAGCAACTCGCAGCGCAGCGGCTGGCGCGTATCGCCGGCGGCGTAGGCATAGCGCGCGAGCAAGGCGTTCCAGGCGCCGAACACCAACGGCACGGCAAACCAGGCCAGCAGCAGCGGCAACGGCGAATCCGCCGATTGCTTGGGCAGCAGCAACGCCACCAGGCTTGGAGCTGCCGCCACCAGGCCGACACCGGCGGGCAAGGTCAGCACGCTGGCGGTTTCCAGGCCGCGCTTGAGCAGGGCCAGGCGCTCATTGCCCTGGCGACGGCTCATCATGCCCAGCACCACCTGGTTGAGGCTCATCAGCGCAATCAGCGGCAGGTTCATCAGCTTGCGTGCCAGGTTGACCCAGGTCACCGCGCCTTCGCCCAGCAGCGACGCCACCAGCCGCTCGATCAGCGCCAACCCTTGGCTGGCGCCATTGCTCAGCACCAGCGGACCGATGCGCTGGCCCAGCTCCCGCAGAGGCGCGAAGTTCAGCTGCCAGCGCCACGGCCGCCAGCCTTGGCGCCACACCGAGGGCAACAGCGCCAGCGGCATCAACAGGCTGCCGGCCAGGCAGGCCAGGGCCAGCGAGTGAGGTTGGGTGGCGGTGCCCGCGAGGGCGAGGTACGTCACCGGCGGCAGGTTGAACAGCAACGAGCCCAACCCTGCGAGGACAAAACGTTCGCTGGCCTGCAAGGGAATGCTGAACAGCGCATGCAGCATCAATCCCGGCACACACCAGGCGACGATCTGCAGGTTGCTGCCGGCCAATGCCGTGGCGGTGTCGGCCAACCCTGGGCCGAGCACCTGCACCAGCCATGGCGCCAACAGCGTCAGCAGCAGGCTGGTGACCAACGCGATCAGCAGCAACGCCGGGAACAGCACTGCCAGCCAGTCCAGGCGCTCGCCGTCCTTGCGTTGCAGGTACAGCGGCAGCGCGGCGGCACTCAGCAAACCGCCAGCCAATGACATGCGCAGTGCTTCCGGCAAAAACAGCGCGATCAGGAAGGCGTCACTGCGCTCTCCGGCGCCCCAGGCCGCCACCAGCAACCATTCACGGGCGAACCCCAGGCACAGGCCCAACAAGGTCGCCAGGGTCAGCCAGGCGGCAGAGCCGAGCATCAGGGCCGCGCCCCGTCAAACAAGGTTTTGCGGTAGGCCACGGTCTTCACCTGCGGCAGCCGCGCCGGAAACAAACGCCGCGCCTCCAGCACATTGATGCCCACCATCAGCCAGAACAACGCCACCATCACCACCGCAAAACTGAAGTAGTGGTCGAACAGGCCGCTCACCAGCGCCGCCAGAATCCCACCGGTGGTGCCCAGCCACAGGGCATTGTCCTTGGTCAGGCGGATCGGGCCTTTTTCCGGGCGTGCTTCACGCCACCAGCGCACGGTCACCGCCACAAAGAACAGCATGCCGACGATGCCGGTCTTGTAGATGAAGTTCAGCCACAGGTTGGAGATCCCCAGCAAGTGGGTGTCGGGCACCGGCGGGTCAACCTTGAAGCCGATGCCGAACGGATAAGACACCACCGCCTGCGGGAACATGCGGTACTCGTCGAACCGCACTTCGGTACTGGCATTGTTCGACGAGAAAATCGTCGCCAGGCGTTCCTGCAGCGGTGGATAGGCCATCACCAGCGCCACGGTCAACGCTGCGCCGATCATCAGCAGGCGCCCGGTGTAGGGCACGCGACGCGTGGCCATCCACAGCAGCACCAACGCCAGGCTGACCATCGCGCCGCGGCTGCTGGCCAACAGCAACGCTGCCGCGCCCAGGCACGCCACGCCCAGCCCCAGTGCGCGCTTCCAGCCTTGCTCGGTCATGCCGAAACAGAAGGCCAGGGGCAGCAACAACGCCATGATCCCGCCGATGGCATTCGGGTGCATCCATGGCGAACCCATGCGTGAAGACATGGCCTCCAGGCCGAATTTCAACATGTCAAAGTTGCCGTAGTTAAACAGCGCCAGAATCGGCGCAATGCCGGCCCCGGAGCGCGTGCGCACGAATACCGCGATCGACAGCACCAGCATCGCCAGGCTGCCCAGCAACAGGGCGATGACCAAGGATTCGCGGTGTTTGTGATCCACCAGCAATTTGGCGCAGAGGAACACTGACGACAGGCTCAGCAACCAGCGCAGCCAGTTGGCCACGCCACTGGTGTCGGCGTGGATGGTGACCTGGCCGACGATGAACGGGAACACGCTGAACAGCATCAGCCACACCAGCATCTGGTCGGTGGGGCGGCGGGTGAGGCTTGGCGTATCGGGCAGGCGCGCGAGGAAGTTGTGCCACAGCACCGCGCCCCAGGTCAGGGCAAGGATCGCTTCGCTCACGGTGCTGCGGATCCCCAGGTTGATGGTCGAGTACGGCATGAACGTGGCGATCATGGCAAACAGCAACAGGCCCCAGAACGGAAAGCGCAGGATGGTCACCGCCCCGGCCAGGCCGACTACGGCGAGAAACGCCTTGGCCGGCGACAGCAGCAAGGCGATGGCGCCAAACAGCAGGCCGAAGAGGATGGCGACGAGGCTTGCCAGGTTCACTCTCACTTGAGTTCCTCAATCAGTTGGGCCAGGCGCTGGCGATAAGCGTGATGGTTGAAACGTTGCGCCCACAGGCGCCGTTGCTCGGCGGATTCTTCATCCGGTTGTGTGCCCAGGCTGACCATCAATTGCACCAGCGCCGGGCCATCGGTGGGCGAAAAGCGCGGTGCCGACGGCGGGGTGATTTCATCCAGCGAAGTGCCGCTGGCCACCGCCACCGGCGTGCCCACGCTCAGGGCCTCGATCACCGGTAAACCGAAGCCTTCGGCATAGGACGGTTGCCACAGGCGTGAAGCCTGACGATAGAGGGCGTGCAACTCGGCATCCGACACACCGCTCAAAGCACGAATCCCCGGCAGCGTGCGCTGGGTTTCGGGCAAATGATCCAGGCGGCCCACCAGCACCAACTCCGGCACGGCGGGAGATTGGCGCCGCGCCTGCTGCCAGGCGTCCACCAGAAACGGCACGTTCTTGCGCAACTCTCGGGTGCCGACCAGCAGCCAATAGCGCTCGGGCAACTGACGTTTGCTCAGGTCGGCCGCCAGCTCGGCAAAGCCGTCGACTTGATTGGGCAACACGCGAATCTTGCCCGCTGCCTTGGGAAACAGCCGCGCGGTTTCATCGGCGCTGTACTGCGACGGCGTCCACACGCGGTCGGCGCTGTGCACCGCGTAGGCAATCGACAGGCGATCACTGGTCTTGTAGATCAGTGCCTTCAAGCGGTTGGCGTGGTAGTTATTCAAGGTGATCTGGAACAGGTCATGCAGCAGCACCACCGTGCGCAAACCCTTCGGCTTGGGCGGCAACGGCAGGCCCATGTTGAAGGTGCTGATGTACAGGTCGATACGCTCCTCGCGCAAGGCGCGCGGCAGAAAACCGGCCTCAAAGCGCAGACGATTCTGCGGTTGATGCATGGCGGTCTTGGCACAGCCCCACGTCGGGCAGTGGGCCAGCAGGCGAGTCTCATCGCCCAGGGGCGCCACGGTAAACCGCTCAAGCTCGATGCCCGGCAAGGTGTACAGCGCACTCTCCAGCGCATACACCTGGCGACTGATGCCCGATTGCGGCGAGGTGCCGACGGTGCGGTAATCCAGGCCTACACGCATGCGGGCTCCTTCTGATTCAGCGGCACAAGCGTGGCGTACACCTGCTCCAGTTGGCTGGCGGCAACGCTCCAGTCATGGGCTCGGCGCACATAGGCACGTCCGGCCTCACCCATGGGAACAGCGGCTTCAGGACATTGCAGCAGGCGCACCACGGCATCGGCCAAGTCGTCGGCGCTCTGCCCGCCGAGGTAGTCCAGGCCTTCCACCAGGTCCAGCCCCGATACGCCTTGTTCGGTGCTGGCCAGCGGTAGACCGGCGGCCAGGGCTTCGAGCACCTTGAGTTTGGAGCCGCCGCCATGGCGCAACGGCGCCAGGAACACCGAACAGCTCGATTGCAGGTCCAGCAGGTTGGGCACGAAGCCTTGCCACTCGATACGCGGGTCTTTCCAACGTTCGCGCCAACTGCCAGGCATGCCGAAGCCGCATACGCTCATGCGTGCCTCCGGGCAGCGCGCCCAGACCTTGGGCAGGATTTCATCCAGGGCCCATTCGATGGCATCCACGTTCGGCGCGTATTCGTAGTTGCCAAGGAACAGCACGCGGTGTGTCGAGGGATCTGGATGGGCTGCGGCGAAGTGATCGCAGTCCACCCCATTGACCACCACCGGCACAGGTTTGCCGGCGATCTTTGCCAGGATGTGCGCATCGCTCTGGGTGACCGCCACCACCTGTGTGGCCTGGCGCATCACCCGGCGTTCCCAGCGGGCATAGCGCCATTGATCGTAGCGAATAAACGGCAGCGACCAACTCGGCAAGCGGTCGTAGGTGGCCGCGCCCAGGGCCGACTCGACGTTGTGTTCGGTCAGCACGAACGGCTGGGACGTGCGCGCCAGCGCATCTTCGTAAGGCTGGAAACTGTAGCTGTGCTCGATCTGCACTACGTCCCACTGTTCACCCAGCAACCAATTGAAGGTCTCCTGCAACTCGCCCGACAGCCCATTCACACTGGCCAGCAGCGGGTAGGGTGCAAACAGCCCTGCCACCAGGGTCTTGAGGCTGCGCAGTGGGCGGCGCGGCAGGATGATCAACTGTTCGACAAACGCCTCCAGCACCTGGCGATCGCTGAGGGATACCGGGTGCTTGTCATGCAGCAGCAAGGTGATCCGATGCCCCCGCGCCGCCAGGCTGCGCAGCAGGTGGAACTGGCGCGTCTTGCCGCCGCTGGTCGCGGGCCAGGGCGAGTAGGGCAGGATCCATAAAATACGCATGGCGGGCCTCACTCCCATAACAGGATTTGCAAGTTCGTTTTGACCGGCACGGTCAGGCCGTTGGTGCCGCTGACCGGAGTTTGTGTGCTACGTAGCGGGTCGTACAGGGTGGCGCTGGCCAGGTTGGGCAAGTGCGCGCTGCCGCCCTCGGCCGACCAGAAGAACCACAGCTTGCGCCCGTCGGCGCGGGTCCAGCCGATGCTGAACAGGCCGTCTGGCAACTGGTCGGCGCTGGGCGGGTCGGCGGGGGTGAGCGTCGGGCCGCTGACGTCGAGGAAGTTTTTCAGCGCGGTGTAGACCGGCTTGGGGTTGGCGTCGATGTCGAGCAAACCGTAAGACTGGTCCCGCACACTGGCGCGCTGGTCGAGGTCGCTGAGGGTAAACAGGAAGATCTTGTCGTAATCCAGCGCACTCATCAGCGCCAGGCGGCGCACCACATAATCGGCCTGGGCCTGTGGGGTGATGATGTCCTGGGCGTCTTTAGGCCCGGTGTAGGTCGACCAGCCCCACTCGGTGCTCCACAGGGTCTGCACGCCACCGTTGCGCAGGGCCTGGTTGAGCGCAGTGGTCTTGGCGATAAAGTCCAGGTTGGCCGGGTCGTTACCTTCGGGCAATTGGGTGTAGGGGTGGTAGGAAATGATCGTATTCAGGCTGGCCACGCCCAGCGCGCCGAGCGCGTTGAACATGGTCTGACCGTTGGGCATTTCACTGAAGAACGCCATACCGGCGGCCACCACCGGTTTGCTCGGGCTCATGGCGCGCAACGCGGCGGCAGTGCTGGTCAGCAGCGCAGCATAGCCGGCCGGGTCGGCCACCGGGCGCCAGAAGCCTAGCAGGTTCGGTTCGTTCCACACCTGCCAGGCGTCGACGCTGGGGTAGCGCTGGGCCAGCAAGGCCATGCGGTTGGCGAACACGTTCGGATCTTTCGGCGGGTACTGGTCCTGATAGGGCGCACCCACCGGCGCGGAGGTGGCGAACGGCGCCGACCCCACCAGGTAGAACACTGACTTGAGCTGGTTGTCCTGCAGTTTGCCCACCAACTGATCCAGCGTCGCAACCTGGTACTGCCCTTGGACCGGCTCCAACTGATCCCAATGCAGGTCCAGGCGCACCCACTCCAGCCCCAACGCCTTGAGACGGTCGATCTGTTTCTGGTAACGCTCGGGGCTGAACCACAGGAACTGCGCGTTCACCCCCAGAAAGTCTTTCCACACCACAGTTTTGTTGCCCTTGAGCACATGGCTTTCGGCATCGGCCTGGCGTCCCCACAGAAACGCCGTCAGGCCCAGGGCAGCGACCACGATCAAGGTGGCGAAGTAGGTGCGTTTACGCGCCATGGCGGCTGTCCTCGATGGCTTGCTCAAACAACCCCTTGAACTTCTGCGCAGTCAACGGCCACAAGCGCTCGCGGCCGATTTCGCCGGCGCGTTCGGCCCAGTCCCGGGCCAGCAGCGGCGTGCGCGCCAGGCGCAGCAGTTGTTCGCTGAGGGCGTCCACATCACCCTCGGGATAGATGGCACCGTTACCGCTGGCAACTTCCTCGGCAAAGGCGCGGGCGTCGGAGGTAATTGCCCCGCGTCCGCAGGCGGCAGCCCAGGACAGCGCACCACTGGTGCCGCGTTGGCGCCCGAGCAGGCCGAGTTTCTTCGATTCGCGGTAGGGCAGCACCATCACATGGTGGGCCTGGATGGTCTGGGCAATCTCATCGGCCGGCAGGTTCAGCCGCCAGTCGATGGCATCCGCCAGGCCGAGCTCGGCGATCTGGCTGTTCAACTGCTCCAGGTAGTTGCTGCCCGCGCCAAACGCCATTTCCGCGGCCGTACCACCGGCCAGGGTCAGGCGCACACGGTCACGCCATTCGGGCGCCTGCTTGAACACGGCGGCGAGGGCCTGCAACAGGTCTTCGATGCCTTTGCCCCGGTAGATAAACCCGAAGTACAGCAGGCGCAGGGTCTCCAGGGGCGGTAACGGCACCGATGGAATTGCCAGGTTGGCATGGTTGATCACCGCCACTTTACCCGCCGACAGTTGCATGCGTTGGCCCAGGCAATCGGCGCCCAGGCGGGTGAGGGTGATCAAACGGGTCAACCCGGCGGCGACCTGGCGCTCTTCACGCAAGGTCAGCGGGTCAGCCAACACCACCGCCGCCTGTGGCATCGGGCTGGGCAAGCGCTCCAGCAGGTTCAACGGGAATGGCAACCGCTCGCGCCGCCACACGATGCGTTCCGGATCATGCACCGTGGCGGTCAGGGGCAGTGCCGGGTAGGCCTTGCGTAACTCGCGCAGGGCCAGAAACTCCCCCAGCCGTCCGCCCCCCAGCTCGGCGTGGACCAGGTCCACGCTGTGCCAGTCGAACCCCGCGATGGCCTGCTTGATCGCCTCGCTATTGCCCGCCACACCGGCCAACGGCGTCAGCACCGTTACCTCCAGCTGTTCCAGCGCCGTGCGGAAATGGTTCGCGTAGTCGGCGATACCATTTTTTTCCGGCGGCAACGGGGCGAGCAGGGCGACACGCATCAGAACGCCCCCCGGTACTTGGCGATGGTTTTAAGCACCTTGGCCGGCACTTCGAATTTACGCCGGTTCATGATGATGCCGTCCACCTTGCCGAACGCGGTGTTGAGGATCGACAACGCGTGCTCGACCACCGGCACCGTGCTCTTCTGCGCCTCCACCACCAGCGCAATCAGGTCGGCACGACGCAGGTTGATAAACGCATCGCGGTTATCCAGCAGTGCCGATGCGTCCAGTAACACCACTTCACCCGGCGCCGCAGGTGCAACCCCGCCGACGCGCACGCTGATGCCGTTTTCCTGCAACAACTGGCGCAGTTGTTCCACCACAAAGGTCACGCCCTCTCCATGGCGCGCCGAAGTCAGGCCAAGGGTCAGGCCCTGTTCGGCGATGCGGTCCAACTGCAGCAAACCGTACAGGCGATAGATGCTCGCATTGAACGCATTGGTGCTTTGGGCGGTGCTGGTGTCCAACTCCGGCAGGGTGGTCCACAGCGGCAGGCCGAACTTGCGTTCCACCAGGCCACCATCGTGGATGCGCTGGTCGAGCAGGTAGCACAGGTAGATCACCAGCAGGCCGACGACGATCGCAAACGGGATCGCCAGCACCAGCATCACCAGGGTTTTCGGAAAGATCCGGCCGGGGTTCAGGGTGGCCTCTTCGATCACCGCGATATTGCTGATCTGGCTGCTGTCCAGCTCCCGGTCGATGCGCGATTTTTCCAGGCTGTCCACGTACAGCGCGTAGTTGCGTTCGGCAGTGCCCAGCTCGCGGGCCAGGCGGGTCAGTTCCGGTTCAATCTCCAGGGCTTGCTTGCGTTGGTCTTCCAGGTTGGCCAGTTGCTTTTGCTGTTGAGTCAGTTGGGTACGCAGCGCCAGGTTGTTGCTCGACTCATCCAGCAGCACCCGCTGCAAGTGGATCTCCAGAGTGTTGGGGGCACGGTTTTCCGAACTTTGCACAGTGTTGCTTTCGCTCGCGACGTGCGCCTGCATTGCGCGGATCGATGCATCCAGGGCTTTGACCGGCGGCGCGTTATCCGTGTAGGTGCGCATCATGTCGGCCTTTTCCAGCAGCTTCTGGTTCAGCAGGCGCCGCAGGTCCTGCTGCTGTGGGTTGAGTGCGATCTGGCGCACCGTGGTGACTTCCTTGGGCTGGCTCTTGAGCTGGGTGCGAGTGCTCTGGATGGCGCTGTCGGAGGAAGCGATCAGGCGCGTGGTGTTGAACGTTTCGCCGCGCAGCACGTTAATGCGCTCGGACAAGTCTTCCAGGCGATCAGTGATGCTCGCCGCGCCGATCTGGTTCAGGTGTGTGAGGATCTGTTCCTTTAAGCCCTTGATCTCGGTGGCACTGGTGGAGACCTGCCCTTCATAGAAGGCGTACAGGCTTTTGCGCCCCAGGGCTTGAGTGCGTTCGTTGATATAGGTTTCAACCCAATCCTTGACCACCGCCTGGGCAATCTCCGGGTCGCCCCACGTAAAGCTGATGTCCATCACCGTGGAACCGGCGGCGTGGCTCACCTCAAAGTTTTTTTCCAGGCTGGCGGCCAGGCGTTCCACCGGCGTGGTTTTTTCCACCACGCCGATGGTTTCCAGGACCACCCGCAGGCCATCGAATATCGCGCCCACGCCTTCCTTGACGTAATGCTTGGCGGTTTTGACAAAGCCCTGGGGCGGCGGCGCGTTATTGATCACTTCCAGGTAGTGCTCGGCCACCGCGCGCACAATCGGGCGACCGGTCAGCAAGCGCTCTTCGTCGACAATCGGGTCGCGCTGGGTGCTGGGCATCACCAGCGCCTGGCGGTTGCTGATCTCGATAGGCAAGGTCGAATCACGTCCGGGCTTGACCAGCAGGCGCGCGGTGGATTCGTACTTGGCCGGCAGCAAAAACGCCCCCAGCAGGATGATCACCAGCGCCGCAATCGCGGCCAGTCTGAACTCGTGGCGGAAGATGAAGAACAGGCGTAGCAGATCACGAAAAGAACGGATCTCGATCATGGATGTCGCTCCTTTAGTTATTGCCGCCGCTGGTTCGGGTGTAGTTGTAGCCGACCCCAATGGACTTGGTGAACGGAATCAGTTGGTTCATGTAGGTATCCACGCCCTGGATGCGCTCGCCCACATTGGACTTGGGCACGAACACCACATCGCCGCGTTGCAGGTGCACCGGCTTGCGTCCGTTGGCGCCGGTCTTGAGGAGCTGGCTGAAGTCCAGGAAGTAGGCGCGGTAGGCGCCCTGGGCATCTTCGCGCAGCAGCGCGACCATGCTCGCGTTGCCCGCCGGACTGACTCCGCCGGCACCGAGAATCGCCTGTTCCAGGGTATTGGCCGTGGCGATCTGCACCGCCGTCGGGTTATTCACCGCGCCGCCGACGATCACCGAGTTGCCCGGCGCCTGGTTGATGTTCACCGTGACCCGGGGCTCGCGGTAGGTCTGCGCAAGCTCGTGGGTCAGTTGGTTGGCCAGCTCCGATGGTTGGCGCCCGGCCACCTGGATCGGCCCCAGGAACGGGTAGTTGATCTTGCCGTCGGTCTGCACGGTGTACAGCGTCAACTCGTAGATGGTGCTGACGTTGAACGCCGACAGCGTCGGCATCTCGCCGGCATCCCGGACGATGCGCAGCTGGTCGCCGACACGGATGCGTTCCACCGCCGGTGGCAACTGGGCCAATTGGTCGAGGGCGCGCTTGCCTTCCTCCACTGTCTGGCTGTCCGGCGGCACGATGCGCGCCGGGGTATTGCAGGCGGCCAGGGCCATCATGGCCAGGACGAGCATGCTTCGTTTCATCAAGGGGGACTTCCTGTGGGTCATGATGCTCACCTCCAATAACCGGGAAACATGCTGATGCGTCGCTTGAGGGCGAGGGGCAGGCGACGTTCAAGATGGCCCAGGCGATAACCCAGCAATTTGAACGCACTGCGCACCAGCACCTCGGGCACGCGATGCAAGGCCCCGGCTTTGCGCAGGGCCGCGAGTTCGGCCAGCACATAGCGTTTGCCCTCGCCACCCGCGTCGCCAAAGGCCTGCTTGATCCACGGCTCGCGGCCGTAGAACACGCCGATATCGAAGTAGCGGTGAAACTCGTCCATGAGTTTGTAATCGTGGGAGTGATGCACCAGCGCGGTGGCGGCGTAGCGCACCTTGTAGCCTTCCAGCAGCATGCGTGCGGCGACGTAGGCGTCTTCGCTGCCGATCACGTCGGCGGGGAAACCACCCACCGCCTGCAGCACGCTGCGCCGGTAGACCGAAAACGAGTCCGAGCTGAAACAGGTCTTGATCCCCAGCGTGGGCGCGTCGGCCAGGCTTTTGCTGCGGCTGTGTTCCGGGTAATTGAAGTGCCGCGACTGCGCACCCAACACACCGGCATCGGGGTGGGGCAATTGCCGTCCATAGGCCACGCCGTTGAGCGGGTCCTGCTGCAATTCGTCGAGCAGGTTGGCGAAGGTCTCGGGCGTCGCCGGGATGGCGTCCTGGGTCATCACGATCAGCGCCTCGCCACCCACCTGCTCACTGGCCCAGCGGCGGGTGCCGCCGTGGTTGAAGTCACGGGCGTCGATCACTTCGACCCGCGCGCCGAACTCGCGAAAGCGCGCCACGGTGTCATCGCTGGAAGCGCTGTCGACCACCAGCGTCTCGTCAGGTTGCAGGGTTTGCATCTTCAGCGCCGGCAGCAGGCGTGCCAGATGGCTGGAGGCGTTGCGGGTGGGGATGATCAGTGAAGTGCGCATATCATTTTTTCACTTCGGCAGGCGCGCGGCCGTAGATGTCGTCGAAGCGCACGATGTCGTCTTCGCCCAGGTACTCGCCGCTCTGCACCTCGATCATCACCAGATCGATGATGCCGGGGTTGGTCAGCCGGTGTTTGTGCCCGGCCGGAATGTAGGTGGACTCGTTGGCGTTGATCAGGAACTCGCGCTCGCCATTGGTGATCTGTGCCGCGCCGCTGACCACCACCCAGTGCTCGCTGCGGTGGTGATGCATCTGCAGCGACAGCGACGCCTGGGGCTTGACCACGATGCGCTTGATCTTGAAGCGACTGCTTTCCTCCAACACGGTATAGGTGCCCCACGGCCGGGTGACGGTGCGGTGCAGGCTGTACGCCGGATGGTTCTGACGCTTGAGCTCGGCGACGATGTAGCGCACGTCCTGGCTGCGGTGGGCGTCGGCAATCAGCAGTGCGTCGGGGGTGTCGACGATGATCAGGTCGCGCACCCCTACGGCGCCCAACACGCGCTTGGGCGAGTCGATGTAGCAGTTGTGCACGTCATGCAAAATCGCTTCGCCATTGACCTGGTTGCCATGGGCATCGCTGGGGGTGAGCTGGCGCAGCGCTTCCCAGGAACCGATGTCGCTCCAGCCAATGTCACAGGGCACTACGGCGACTTGCTGGGACTTTTCCATCAAGGCCACGTCGATGGAAATATCCGGTGCGCTGCCGAACGCATCCGCATCCAGTTCACGTTGGCGCGAGGTTTTGTTTTGCAGGCTCTGGCTGTGTTCCAGCGCGGCGCGGGCGGCCTCCAGTACGGCGGGGGCATGGGTGGCCAGTTCGTCCACCAGGGTGCTGGCCTTGAAGCAGAACATGCCGGCGTTCCACAGGTGCTTGCCGCCGTCCAGGTATACCTGGGCGGTGGCCAGGTCGGGTTTCTCGACAAAGCGTTTGACTCGGTAGCCGTGGCTCAGCGGCTCGCCTTGTTCGATATAGCCAAAGCCGGTTTCCGGGTGGTCGGGCTGGATGCCGAAGGTCACCAGGTAGCCGGCTTCGGCCAGGTCACGGGCCTGGGTCACGGCCTCGGCGAACGCGACTTCATTGAGGATCAGATGGTCGGCGGGCATCACCAGCAACTGCGCGTCGCCGCCGAAGTGCTCCTGCACATGCAGGGCCGCCACGGCAATGGCCGCTGCAGTGTTGCGGCCGAAGGGCTCCAGCAGCAGGTCCAGGGGCAGATGGGCCTTGTTGACCACGCGGTAGTCATCCAGGGTACGGAACAGCAGGTCGCGGTTGGTCACCGTCAACACGCTTTCCACGCCGGGCAGTTTGGCGGCGCGCTGAAAGGTTTTTTGCAGCAGGCTCTGGCCATCGCGCATGCGCATGAAGGGCTTGGGCATGTTCTGCCGCGACACCGGCCACAGTCGGGTGCCCGAACCACCGGAAACGATGCAGGGAATTAATCCGTTGAGGGTATTCATCAATAGACTTCCTTGGTGGAAAGGACGGCCGGGACCGTCATGAAAACGATGTACAGGTCAAACCACACCGACCACTTGGAGATGTACTCCAGGTCGTACTCGACACGTTTCTGGATCTTGAACAGGGTGTCGGTCTCACCCCGGTAACCGTTGATTTGCGCCCAGCCGGTGATGCCCGGCTTCACACGGTGGCGCGAGCTGTATTCGCTCACGGCCACTTCGAAGGGAACGCCGGCGGCCTTGGTCGCCGTGGCATGGGGGCGCGGGCCGACCATCGACATGTTGCCCAGCAGCACGTTGAACAACTGCGGCAGCTCGTCGATGCTGGTCTTGCGGATGATGCGGCCCACCCGGGTGATGCGCGGATCGGCGCGGGTGGTCTGGCGTTCGGCGGTGAAGTCGCTCTGGTCGGTGTACATCGAGCGGAACTTGAACACGCGGATCTCGTTGTCGTTGTAGCCAAAGCGGTTCTGGCGAAACAGTACCGGCCCTTTGGAATCGAGCTTGATCGCAATCGCCGTCGCCACCATCACCGGCGACAACGCCACCAGCGCCAGGCTGGCCAGCAGCACATCCTCACAGCGTTTGATCACCGGCGACCAGCCGCGCAGTGGCAATTGCGAGGTGTTGAACATCAGGATGCCGCCCACGTCGCTGATGCGGCTATGGCCGTAGCGCAGGGCCGCCATGTCGGGCACCAGCATGACGTTTACCGACATCTGCCGCAGGCGGTTGACCAGCCCATGGATGCGCTGCTCGGCGGCCCATGGCAGGCAGATCATCACTTGGTTGACCTGCTCGGCGCGGATGAGCTTTTCCAGGTCGCGGGTGTTGCCCAGCAAGGGCAGGTTGCTCAATTCCTTGGGAATCCGCTCGGTACGATCGTCGATAAAGCCGATCAGGCCAGAGCGGATATCACCGTTGCGTTGCAGGTGATCGGCGACGTGCACAGCGGTGTCGGTAAAGCCCAGGATCACCGTGCGCTGCAGGTATTTGCCCTTGCGCATCAGGCTGCGGTATAGGCGCAGCATCATCAGGCGTTCCAGGCAGAACAGACAGAGGCTGGCGATGTACCACGCCACCAGGTTGCGTGGGGTCAACTGCGGGAAAAATTGCAGGATCTGGTACATGAACAGCAGGATGCAAAATGCCGCCGACCACGCCTTGATCTTGGTTTTCAGGCGCAGACGGTTGCTGAACAATTCTTCGGAATAGATGCCCAGGGCCTGGAACAGAATGATCGTCAGGACCGCGAAAAATACCAGCAGGCCGAGGAAGTGCCCGCGCAGTTCAGGGTCCATCGGGTCGATGAACATCACCAGGATCAGCGGGGGCAAAATGGCACTCAGGCCATGTATGAACTTGACGAAAACAACAAAGAACTCAACAAAACCGGCGCGCGTTAAAAACAGGCTGTCGACGGACGACTTCTCTCGCATAAAACATCCCTCATTGCACGCCAGAGCTATTGTTTGGATGTTTGTTCAATAAAGCAGCGAACTGCTTTAGAGGGCACTTCCAACTACGGCTACTCTGGGTAATACGCAACTATCAATTCAAATGCAGCTATCCATTTGAAGGGAATTTGCGGGGGTAGTGACTACAGGAGTGTTCCCTTAATCAATTTGTCAATGAATTGACGATGGTGCGGAGGTGGCAGGGCAGACAGGTTTATCAGTGTTTTGTTCGGCATTTTATTGACATTCCTTGTCCGGGTACGCGGTGATTGGGTGTGTTTTTGAGTGTAGAAACAAATGCAGGATTTTTCCTGCATAAAGGAAAAACCTTTTTTCAAAGGCGGTAGGAAGGGGGGACAAAGAGGGGGTGGCAGGGCGCACGAAGTGCCCTGCCTGCGGGACTTTCGCCAGATCAGAAGTTGCCTTTCAAACTCACCGTAAAATTTCGTGGCTCGCCATAAAAGTTACCCCAGGAGGCTGTACCCACAGTGTTGTAGTAACTTTTATCGAACAGATTGTTGCCGTTGAGTGCGACGGTCCAAGTGTCGTCGATACGGTACGCCACACGGGCACTCCAGGTTGCGTAACCGGCCTGTTCGAGCTTGATGGTCTGCACGCGGTAATTGCTGCTCTGAGCGTTGACGCCGGTGCCCACGCTCCATTTCGACAGGGCGCCGTCGAGCTGGTAGTCGCCCCACATGCGCAGCATGTGTCGAGGTACGTAGGTGTTGGACGTACCGCCCTCCAGGGCGGTATCGATGTTCTTCAGGGACTTGGTCTGGGTGTAGGTGTAGCCGCCGGATACCTGCAGGCGCTCGAGCACTTCACCGCTGATTTCCGCCTCCACGCCCTGGGCGCGCACCTTGCCGCTGTCGGTGTAGCAATAGCCGTCGGCGGAGGTCGGGCACTGGGCGATGTAATCGGATTCGGCCGCGTTTTTCTCGACGGCGCGGAACAGCGCCAGGGAGCTGTTGAGGCGCCCGTCGAACCATTCGCCCTTGATACCCAGCTCGTAGTTGTCACCGATCTTCGGCTTGAGCGCGGCGCCATCGAGCGTGGCATAGGAACTTTGCGGCTGGAAGATATCCGCGTAGCTGGCGTACACCGACAGGTGCTCATTAAGGTCGTAGATCAGTGCGGCAAACGGCGTCACTTCACCGGTTTCCCGGGTGCGGGCATCCTGCAAGGCCCACTCGCCCCAGGCCAGGTTGTTGGACTGGCGACGGTTCTCGTACCAGCTCACGCGGCTGCCTACGATAAACATCAACGGCTCGGCCAGGCGCAGGCGCAAGGTGGTGTAGGCGCCGTACTGGGTCGCGGTCTCCTTCACCGTGCCGCCGCGATACATGTTCGGCCAGAAAGTGCTGTTGGCGGGCTCCGGGAAATGGTGGTCGGGTTGGTAGATGCCTTGGCGCCTGGGCAGGTTTTGGATCGCGTACACATCGTCCTGGGTACCGCGGCTGCCATTGGCACCGAGGATCAGTTCGTGTTCCAGCCCGAAGGCTTCGAACTTGCCGTCCACATAGGCGTCGAGGCCGAAGTCCTTGTGGTCGTAGTCCATCAGCGCCGCATAGGAGTTGGCCGTAGGCGTCGGGTTGCCGTAGGCAATGGTGCCTTCGCTGGCGGCGTATTTGGTGTCTTGCAGGTTGCGGCTGTGCACGGCCGCAACCTTGAGTTTCCAGTCATCGTTGAAGTGATGGGTGAGGTCGGTGAAGAAGGTGGTGCGCCGGCTTTGCCAGTCGTTCCAGGATTGGCCCAGGCAGGTGGAGCGGCTGAGGTGGGCGCTTTTGCCGTCGGCATAGCGCGGCAGGCCGCCCCAGCACGGTGTGGCGTCGACGTCTTCATAGCTGGCGCCGAAGCCCAGGGTGGTGTCGGCGTTGAGATCGACATCCAGGGCGCCATAGAACGCCTGGTCCTGGCGCTTGGAAATGTCCATGTAGGAACCGCGATTCTGTTGGCTGATCGCCGCGCGGCCGCGCACCGTACCGCTGTCATTCAGCGGGCCGCCGGTGTCGACGTCGGCGCGGTAGTTGTCCCAGGTGCCGGCGGACAGCGACAGGCTGGTGGTGGGCTTGGCCTGGGGCCGCTTGCGCACGAAGTTCACCGCGCCGCTGGCGGTGCCGGCGCCCTTGAGCATGCCGGCCGCGCCCTTGAGCACTTCCACGCGGTCGTAGATCGCCATGTTCGCGCTGAAGCTGTCGGCCTGCACGTAGTCCTTGCCCATGTCCAGGGGCACGCCATCGTACTGGTACTGGCCGAGCATCTTGAAACCACGGGAATAAAAATATTTGCCGCCCATGGGCGATTCGTAGGTGGTGATCCCGGGCGTGCGTTCCATCACGTCATCGATGGTGGTGAGGTTCTGGTCATCCATCAATTGGCGGGTCATCACACTCACCGATTGCGGCGTTTCCCGCAGGCTGTGTTCGCCCTTGCCGATCGTCACCGCACCCGTGGTGTAGGCCCCGGTGCCATCGGTGGTGGCGCCCAACCGCTCACCGGTGACCGTGGTGGCGCCCAGGTTCAGCGCGCCGCCGTCGGCCACTTGCGGCAACAGCAGCCAGGTACTGTTGCCCTGGCGCTGGGCTTGCAGGCCCTGGCCACGCAGCAACTGGCCGAGCGCCTGCTCGCGGTCCAGGCGACCACTCAGGCCCTGGCTGGTCTTGCCGGCGACGCTGGTGGCGTCATACGACAGGCTGATGCCGGCCTGGCGGGCGAACTGGTCCAGGGCCGTGGCCAGGGAACCGGCGGCGATGTTCCAGTCGCGGGCCTGGGTGTCGCTGGCCGGCGTTTCGGCCCATGCGAACGGCGGCGCGGTTGCGCAGCTCAGGCAGGCGCCGAGCAAGGCGGCGTGCACCGCGTGCTTGAGGGGTGAACGTGGGAAGGGGAACGCTTGCATGACCGCGGGATGCTCCTGAAGGAAGTGAACAGAACCGGCCTGTTGATCGGCCTTTCCTTACAGGTCGAGCGGCAATGAGAATTCACCTCATTTATTTTCGAATGTTAAACGCGGGCGGTGACGGTCACCCAGTAGCGGCTGCGGTAAGTGACATCGAGCTTGAGTGAGTGGGCTACCAGGCCCAGCACCTCATCGGTGTCGTCCAACTGATAAGTGCCCGACACCCGCAATCCGGCCACCGCTTCGCTGCAGCGCAGCAGGCCGTTGCGGTAGCGGCCCAGTTCGGCGAGGAAAGCATCCAGGCGCATGTCCCGGGCGCTGATCACGCCTTCGCTCCAGGCCCAAGGGTCCAGGCCATTGGCGGCGAGAGAACGAATGCCACTGCGGTCGAACAATACCCGTTCGCCGGGGTTGATCACTTGGCGCGCGCCGGCGACGTGGTTGTCGGCAAACACCGCCACCGTGCCCTGCTGCACGGCGAGCATGGTGCCTTGGATCTCTTCGTGCACCAGGAAGCGCGTGCCGAGGGCGCGCAGGTAACCGTCACGGGTCTGTACCCAGAAGGGCCGGTTGTCGGCACCGGGATTGACCAGTATTTCACCCTGGCGCAACTGCACCAGGCGCCGCTCCTGAGTAAACGCCGTGTCGAACGCGCTAGCGCTGTTCAGTTGGATGCGGCTGCCGTCGTTCAATGCCACCCAACGCCGTTCGCCGGTGGCAGTGCGGTAGTCGGCCATCAAGGCGGGCAGCGGGGTGTAGTCGCGGCCAAACCAGGTCAGGCCGGCCGCACCAGCCACCAGGCCGAGCAGCTTCAACCCTTCGCGACGGCTGATACGTCGACGTGCACCGTGCAGGGCGTGGCGGCCGACCTGCGCGGGCAGGTGGCTGAACTCATCATTCATCGCCGCCACCCGCTGCCAGACCTGCTGGTGTTCGGCGCTGGTGTGCAGCCAGCGCTCGAACGCAGCGGTGCTGGCGTCGTCGGCGACGTTGAAGCGCAGCTTGATCATCCACTGGATGGCCTGGTCGAGCAGGCGCGGGTCAGAGGTCGGCATAGCGCAACCGATAGCAGGCATGCAGCGCCTTGGACAGGTCACGCTCCACCGTGGCCTTGGACACCCCGAGGCGCAGGGCGATCTGCGCGCAGGTCAGGCCGTCCAGTTGCGCCAGCAGGAACGCTTCACGCACCCGCGGCTTGAGCTGGTCGAGCAGGCGGTCGATACGTTCCAGGCTGTCGAGAATCAGCAGGCGGGTTTCTTCCGACGGCACGTCGGCCTGGGGAAAATGCGCAAGGCTTTCGAGGTAGGCGCGCTCCAGTTCGCGGCGCCGATACTGGTCGATCATCAAGCTGCGGGCGATGCTGCTCAGGTACGCGCGCGGCTGCAGCACGGCCTGCTGTTTGCGTGCGTTGAGCAGGCGCACAAAGGTTTCCTGCGCGAGGTCGGCGGCACGTTCACGGCAACCAGTGCGTCGGCTCAACCAGCCGCGCAGCCAGGAGTGATGGGTGTGATAAAGCTGGCCGATGGCGGCATGGTCCAGTGGGTGATCGCTCGACATGGGCATCCTGGCGCAGCCGTCTTAATTGATAATGTTTCGCATTCTAGACGCTGGTCGTGGCCATTCGCAATTGCCGATGAACAATGTATCCAGCACAATTTTTTGTTCGCCCCGGGCCCAAGCACTAATCTGCAGGCTTTTCCCGGTGGACGGCTTGAGCATGATCGACTTTGCGACCCTGGCAGTTTTTTCAGGTGCTGTGCTGTTGTTGCTGTTATCCCCGGGGCCGAACATGGCCTTTGTGATCAGCCATGGCGTCACCCACGGCTGGCGCGGGGGAGTGGCCTCGGCCTTGGGCATCGGCGTGGCCGACCTGCTGCTGACCGCATTGACTGCCACCGGGGTGACGGCGTTGGTCGCCAGTTGGCCGCCATCCTTTGACGTGATCCGCTATGCGGGTGTGGTCTACCTGCTGTGGCTGGTGTTCAAAACACTGCAGAAAAAAACCTTGCCGGACGCGACCGACCTGCACCGCGTACCCCTTGGCCGGGTGTTTCTGCAGGCCATGTTTAACAGCCTGCTCAACCCCAAGGCGTTGCTGTTTTTTGTGGTGTTTTTGCCGCAGTTCGTAAGGCCGCAGGCGGGCGCCATCGGCATGCAGTTGATGCTGTTGGGAGGCGTGCTTACCCTCATCGCGGGCGTGTTTCACCTGCTGCTGGGCATGTTTGGCGGGGCGCTGAGCCGCTTCTTCGCCAGGCGCCCAACAGGCGCCTGGCTACAGAAATGGGGCTTGGCGACGGTGCTGACAGTGCTGGCGGTGCGCTTGGCGGTGATGTCTCGCCCCGCCTGACCCCGAAAAGGCATGGATTATGTGGCGAGCAAGCTTGCTCGCCACAGGTACAGGGTCAGCCCAATCGTGCCGCCGCGCGCGCCACTATCTCACCCCGCGTTTTGCGAGACTCGGTCGTGCGTTTTTTGGCTTCCTCCAGCACCTGCGCAGGCGCCGTGTCCGGGCTACCCGAATCGAACGGCGGCGCCGGCGCATATTCAATCTGCAACTGCACCAGTTGCGCCGCCGCTTCGCTGTACAACTCCGCCGCCAGCACCAGGGCAAAGTCGATACCGGCGGTAATGCCGCCGCCGGTGAACAGGTTGCCGTCACGCACCACGCGTGCCTGTACCGGGATGGCGCCGAGCGGGGCGAGCATGTCGTGGTAGGCCCAGTGTGTCGTCGCCTTGCGCCCGCGCAGCAACCCTGCCGCGCCGAGCACCAGCGAGCCGGTGCACACCGACGTCACGTAGCGTGCGGTCTGCGCGTGGGCCTTGAGGAAGTCCAGGGTCTGCGGGTCTTCCATCAATGCGCCCACGCCGGAACCGCCGGGCACGCAGATCACATCCAGCTTCGGGCAGTCTTCATAGGTCATGGTCGGCGTGAACACCAGGCCAGTGCTGGAAGTGACCGGCGCCAGGTCCTTCCACACCAGGTGCAGCTTCACATCCGGCAGCGAACCCAATACGTCGTAGGGGCCGGTCAGGTCCAGTTGCTGAATGCCGGGAAACAACAGAAAGCCGATCTGCAAGGTCATGAATGAAGCTCCGATCAAGGGGTAGACGGCTTCACTCTAGAGGCCTAGGCTTTGGCGAATACGCCATTGAACCCACGAATCACGCCAATATGCCCAGAATCGTTCACGTACTCGCTTTCGATAATGCCCAGGTGCTCGACGTCACCGGGCCGTTGCAGGTGTTTGCGTCGGCCAATGATCTGGCACGCCAGCGTGGCGCACCGCTGCCTTACGCGGTCACGGTGATCGCCGACCAGGCCGGACCGGTAATGACCTCTGCCGGCCTGGCGCTGTTGGCTGAGCCGTTGCCCGCAGTCGGCCAGCCCTGTGACACCCTGGTGATCGCAGGTGGCTGGGGCGTGTACGGCGCCGCCGAAGACCCGGCGTTGGTCGATTGGGTGCGCGAGAAAGCCCGGCACACCCGGCGCATGGCCTCGGTGTGCACCGGCGCGTTTTTGCTCGCGGCCAGTGGCTTGCTCGATGGCTGCCGCGTCGCCACCCACTGGACACGTTGCGAAGAACTGGCTCGCAAGTTCCCGGCGTTGACCGTGGAGGCCAACCCGATCTTTATCCAGCAAGGAGCGGTGTGGACTTCTGCCGGTGTGACCGCCGGCATCGACCTGTGCCTGGCCCTGGTCGAAGAAGACCTGGGCCGCGCCGTGGCCCTGGAAGTGGCGCGGCACCTGGTGGTGTTCCTGAAGCGGCCCGGTGGCCAGTCGCAATTCAGCGTGACCCTGTCCCTGCAAAAGGCCGGCAGCCGTTTTACCGAACTGCACGCCTGGATGGCCGAGCACCTGACCCTCGACCTGAATATCCCGACCCTGGCTGCCCAGGCCGGCATGAGCGAGCGCAGCTTTGTGCGTCACTACCGCGCCGAAACCGGCCAGACGCCCGCGCGCGCCGTCGAGCTGATCCGCGTCGAAACCGCGCGCCGGCAGTTGGCCGACAGCACGGCGTCGATCAAACGCATCGCCGTGCAGTGTGGTTTTGGCTGTGAAGAAACCTTGCGCCGCAGCTTTATGCGGGCCTTGTCGGTGACGCCCCAGGCCTACCGCGAGCGCTTCTGCGACCCGGCTTGAAGGAAAACGTACACACCTGGACCAAGGTGTTATGTTTGCCTCACTTTTTCGCAGTGAGCCCCTGTCCCTGCGCCGCAATTCCCTCCCTCCGGCGTAACGTTGCTCATGAAACCATTGCCTGCGACCAGCGCCGACCCTTTGCAGGACGATTGCGCCAGCGAGCTTATTCATATTCCCGGCTCGATCCAGCCCCATGGGTTGCTGTTGACCCTCAGTGAGCCGGCGCTGGTGGTGTTGCAGGCCAGCATCAATACCCATTCCGCACTGGGCCTTGGCGCCGCGCCGTTGTCCGGCCAGGCGCTGGGCACCCTGATCGGCGAAGAGGCACTGGCTCAGGTGCGCCGGGCGCTGGCGGACCTGGATGCGGATGAGGACGAACTGCACACCGTCATGCTCAACGGTTGTCTCTTCGACCTGTTGCTGCACCGCCACCAGGGTCTGCTCCTGCTCGAACTGGAGCACAGCGTGGCGCCCCTGCACGCCGCCACGTTGCCCGTCGCCCGGACCCTGCGCCGCCTGCAGTCGGCGAAAAACCTCGATGGGCTGTACCAGATCTGCGTCACCGAGATCCGCGCATTGACCGGCTACGACCGCGTCACCCTGTACCGCTTCGAACAGGAGGGACACGGCAAGGTGATCGGTGAATCCTTGAGCGACGGCATGCCGCCGTACCTGGGCCTGTGTTTCCCCGCTTCGGACATACCGCCTCAGGCCCGTGAGCTGTACCGCTTGAACTGGATCCGCGTGATTCCGGATGCCGCCTATACGCCGGTGCCGATCCTGCCGGCCTTGCGCCCCGATAACGGCCAGGCCCTGGACCTCAGCTTCGCGGTGCTGCGCAGTGTGTCGCCGGTGCACTGCCATTACCTGAAAAACATGGGCGTGCGTTCGTCGATGAGCATTTCCCTGCTCAAGGACGGCCAGCTCTGGGGCCTGATCACCTGCGGCCACCGCGAACCCTTGCGCGTGCCCCATGAGTTGCGCATGGCCTGCATCAGCATAGGCCAGTTGCTGTCGATGCAGATCACCTTGCTCCAGGCGCAGGAAGCGCGCGTTCAGCAGCAGGAAAAAAACGCGATGATCGAGGCGTTGACCAACACGATGGCGCAGGAAACCTGCGATGTGATGGAAAGCCTGTGCCCGTACTCGCAAACCTTGCTGAACCTTACCGCCGCCGACGGCTTGGCGATTCTGGTGGAAGAGCGCCTGCACCGGTTTGGCGTGTGCCCGAGCGAAGCTGAAATCCGCGCCCTGTACCCGTGGATCCAGCAGCAGGGCAAAGGCGTGGTCTGCAGCCACCAGTTGGGCATGGACTTCCCGCCGGCGGCGGCCTATCAAGGTCTCGCCAGTGGCCTGTTGGCTTTTCGCCTGCCCAAGCCGGTGGACAACGCGGTGATGTGGTTTCGCCCCGAGGTCCAGACCACGGTGCAATGGAGCGGCGAGCCAATAAAACAGCGCGAAGCGGGGACCACGACGCTGAGCCCACGGCTGTCGTTTGAGCGATGGAAGCAGCAGGTCGACGGCAAGGCGCTGACGTGGTCGGCCTCGGAGTTGCTGGCGGTGGAAAGCCTGCGCCGCCACGCCCTTGAGCATGACCTGGCGCGTCAGGTGCAGCGTGAACACGCGGCCGTGCGTGCGCGGGATGAACTGGTGGCGGTGGTCTCCCACGACCTGCGCAGCCCGTTGACGATCCTGCTGATGCAATGCGGCATGATGCGCAAGCTGGTGCCTGCCGGCGAGACCAAGGCCAACCTGCGACTGAACAACGCCATAGAAACCATGCAGAACGCCACGGCGCGCATGAACACCTTGCTGGAAGACCTGATCGATATTTCCCGCATCGAGGCCGGGCGCTACCGGGTTGTCCCGCAAGCGCTGGAGGTGAAGTCGACCCTCGACCAACTCGGCCTGATGTGGCACCCGCTGGCGGCGGCCAAAGGGATCAATCTGACGTGGCACGCCCAGCCGGGACTGTGCGTCCTGGCCGACCCCGAGCGGTTGTTCCAGGTGTTTTCCAACCTGCTCGGCAATGCCCTGAAATTCACCGACCTGGGCGGCACGATCGAGGTGATCGCCCAGGCCGCAGACGACGACGTGCTGTTTCGCGTGTGCGACAACGGCACGGGGATCGGCGCAGCGCAACTGCCCTACATCTTCGAGCGCTACTGGACCTCCCGCGAGGGCAACCCCACCGGCAGCGGCCTGGGTTTGTATATCTCCCACGGTATTGTCCAGGCCCACGGCGGTACGCTCTGGGCCGAGAGCGTGCTGGGGCAGGGCAGTGTGTTCAGCTTCAGGATGCCGGCTGCCCGTTAGTCTCTGTCGAGCAACTCACAGATCGCTGCGACGGTCGTCTGCGGCGCTTCCTGGGGAATATTGTGGCCCACACCAGGTAACACCTCCCGCCGGTAAAAAGCGCTGAAATGCTCCACGTCGTCATCCTCTTGCGGCGGTGGACCTACACCGTCGTCGGCACCGCACAGCGAAATGCTCGGCACCGCAATCGCCGGTTGCCGCGCCAGGGCCTGCTCGATGGCTTCCAGCGCCGGATCGCCAGGCGCATACATGAAACGGTGGCGATAGGAGTGAATCACCACCTCGACAAAATCCGGGTTATCGAATGACGGCGCCGTCTGCCCATACAGCCCAGGCCCCTCGGCCCAGGACGGCGACCACAGCGACCACAGCAACTCACAGAGTTCGCGGCGATTGGCCGTCAGCCCGTCCACACCGCGCTGGGTGTGAAAGTAGAACTGGTACCACAACCGATGCTCTGTCGCCGGCGCCCGTGGCGAGAGCGACTTGGCAATGTCCTGGATGTTATAGCCATCGCCGGTGACCAGCCCACGCACCCGTTCAGGCCACAGCGCCGCGACGATACACGCGGCCCGCCCACCCCAGTCATACCCCGCCAACGTGGCACGCGGGATCGACAGTGCATCCATGAAATCCAGCAGATCCTTGCCCAGCGCCGCCTGTTGGCCGGAGCGCATCACCTGCGCGTTGATAAACCGCGTAGGGCCATAACCGCGCAGGTACGGCACCAGCACCCGGTAGCCGCGTTCCGCCAGCACCGGCGCGATTTCATCATAGCCGCGAGGGTCGTAAGGGAAACCATGCAGCAGGATCACCGCTTCGCCGTCGGCGGGGCCATGGGCTTCATAAGCCACGTCGAGCATGGAGGTGCGCACGTAGAGCAGGGGGGCGGCGGTGGTCATGATGGGCTCCTGTCAGGTGTTGGAACTCTAGTCGAAAGACGTGACGGCATGCCCTGCTTTTGACGACAGGGCGCTGACGTGTCCAGGGCAATCGACTTGATCTCAGGGCTGCCAGGTAGTCTTCTCCCCACTGAGCTTGCGGTCCAGGAATGTCGCCGCGCTGATCAACGCCAGATGGCTCAACGCCTGGGGTGTATTGCCCAGGTGGCGGGCCTGGCTGTCGAACTCTTCGGCGTACAGACCCAGTGGGTTGGCGTAGCGCAACAGTTGTTCGAACTCCAGGTGGGCTTTCTCGACTTGCCCGGCGCGGGCCAGGCATTCGACGTACCAGAACGAGCAGGCGGCAAAGGCGCCTTCGGTGCCTTGCAGGCCGTCGATCGCGTTGTCGTCGTTGCGGTAGCGGTAGACCATGCCGTCACGCACCAGGCTTTGCTGGATCGCCTCCAGGGTGCTCAGCCAGCGCGGATCGGTGGCCGCGACAAAGCGTACCAGCGGCATCAGCAGCATCGAACCGTCCAGTGCGGTGCTGCCGATATGCTGCACAAAATGCCCGCGTTCTTCGTTCCAGAAGTTGCTCCAGATATCGGCGTAGATCGCCTGGCGCGTCTGGTCCCAACGGGCAAACGGCGCCGGCAACGAGCGCTTGGAAGCCAGGCGGATCGCACGGTCCAGGGCCACCCAGCACATCAGCCGCGAATGCAGGAAGTGATGCTGCTCGCCGCGCATTTCCCAGATGCCCACGTCTTTTCGGTTCCAGATTTCGCAGACCTGATCGGTGACTTCCACCGTGTGTTTCCAGCCCTCGTGGGAGATGGCCTCGCCGTACTTGTTGACCAGGTACACCGCGTCCATCAACTCGCCATAAATATCCAGCTGGATCTGGTCGACCGCACCATTACCGACGCGTACCGGCTTGGCGCCGCCGTGGCCGCTGAGGTGGTCCAGCTCGGTTTCGGGCAGCTCCTGGCGGCCGTCGATGCCGTAGAGGATATGGATCTTGGTCGGCTGGCCGCAGCAGTCGCTGACCCGCCCCTTGAGCCAGCGCATATAGGCGTTGGCCTCTTCGACAAAACCCAGGCGCATAAAGGCGTAGACGGTAAACGAGGCGTCGCGGATCCAGGTGTAGCGATAGTCCCAGTTGCGTTCGCCTGCGGGGGTTTCCGGCAGGCCGAAGGTGGCGGCAGCGATGATCGCGCCGTGTTTGCGCGAGGTCAGCAGTTTGAGGGCCAAGGCCGAGCGGTTGACCATTTCGCGCCAGCGCCCGCGGTAGTTCGACTGCGCAATCCAGCCGCGCCAGAACTTCAGGGTGTGGGCCAGCGCCAGGTCGGTGCAGCTGTGGTTGACACGCTCATCGTCCTGGCCGCCGAGGACAAATTCGGCGCCTTCTTCCTGACGCAAGGTAAAGCTGGCCACGGCGGCGTTATTTTCCAGTTGCAGTGGATGGCTGCTGGATAAGCGCATGCCGGGCTGGCCGTCGGCACTGAAGCACACGGTGCCGTTATCGACGGCGGCGTGGGTGGGCGTGCGAGCATAGTCATGGCGCACGGCGCAGCGCAGGTGAATGGTTGCCTGGCCGCTGACCACGCGCACGCGGCGAATCAGCAGGGGCAGGTCATCGATTTCCTCGCTGATGGTCAACAGGTCGGTGATTTCCACCACGGCCTCATCGCTGAGCCAGCGGGTTTGCAGCACATTGGTGTCGGGCAGATAGATTTGTTCGCGGCGGGCGTTGGGCAGGTCCGGGGTGAGCTGGAAAATACCGGCGTCGGGGGTATCCAGCAGCGAGCAGAAGATCGATGGACTGTCGAATTCCGGCCAGCAGAAGAAGTCGATGCTGCCTTTATCGTTCACCAGCGCCGCGCTGCGCATATCGCCGATGATGCCGTGGGCATCGATGGCGCTTTGTGGTTCGTTTTTCAAATCAACCATTGTCACGAAACTCCGGGTAAAGGCTCATGCCGCCATCAATGAACAGAGTGCTGCCGACCACGTAGTCGGAGGCGTCACTGGCCAGCCACACCACCGCGTTGGCCACGTCTTCCACGTCGCCGACCCGGCCATAGGGGATCAACTTGAGCAGCTCCTGTTCCGCTGCGCCTTCGGTGGCCGCACGGTTGATCGCCGTACGAATCGCCCCCGGCGCAATGCCGTTGATGCGGATGCGCTGCTCGCTGACTTCCTGGGCGAGGGTGCGCATCAGCATTTCCACGCCACCCTTGGACGCCGCGTAGTTCACATGCCCGGCCCATGGGATCAACTGGTGCACCGAGCTCATGTGGATGATTTTGCCGGCGGCACGGGATACGCCTTCACGGATGCCCTGGCGCTTGAACAGGCGCACTGCGGCACGGGCACAGAGGAACTGGCCGGTGAGGTTGACGCCGATCACGCTGTTCCAGTCGTCGAGGGTCATGTCGACGATGGCGGCGTCCTTCTGCATACCGGAGTTGGCCACCAGGATATCCAAGTGGCCGAAGGCATCGAGCGTCTGGGCGAACAGGCGTTCTACATCGGCCTCTTTCGACACATCAGCACCGATCGCAATCGCCCGGCCACCCTCGGCGTTGATCTGCTGTGCCAGAGCCTCGGCCGGTGCGGCCTGGCTGTTGTAATTCAGCACCACGGCCGCGCCGGCTTGCGCCAGAGCCTTGGCGGCACCGGCGCCGATACCCGAACTGGCGCCCGTGACCAGTGCTACTTGTTGCTCCAACGAGATACGCATTGCCCACCCGCCCTTAAATTCGTGAGTTCAAGTAGCTGACTGACGGCGCCCGAAGGAAGTTCATCGGTGTGAAATTAGCGACTACAACCATGGTGAAAAATGGAATAAAAGAAGAATAAAAAATAACCATAAGATACTAAAAAACCGCTAAAAAGCGTTTGACAGGGTTTTTTGCCCCGTGTCTTATAAGCACATATCAACCCGCTCCGCTGGTAGTTCGGAAGTCATGCGGAGTCACCTATAAGAGATGCCTATGTGTTTATCGGCAGTTATAGGGGAACTACCAGAACAGGCGGCAACGACCTTGCCTAAGTTAGTTATCTTCGATTGCGATGGCGTACTTGTCCAAAGCGAAGAGATTACCCTGACTGTATTGATCTCCATGCTTAATGCGCATGTACCTCACGCTAAGACACTGGACAGTGCGTATTTTATTGAGCACTTTCGTGGGCGAAAGATTGCCGATTGTTTGCGTGAGGCTGAGCAGTTATTAGATATTTGTCTGGGGCCGACGTTTGAACCCGACTTCCGCGTGCGGGCCATGGAAGCATTGACCCTTGAGTTAACCGCGACCGATGGCATCGTTGAGGTATTGAGCGTACTGCAGATGCCTTATTGCGTAGCCTCCAGTGCGCCGCGCAATAAGATCGAGGAATGTCTGCGCCTGGTGGGACTGTTGCCTTATTTCCAAGGGCGAATATTCAGTTGTTATGAAGTTGGACGTTGGAAGCCGGACCCTCTGGTGTTCTTAACGGCGTGTGCAACTTATAACGTTGCGCCGTGTGAGGCACTGGTTATTGAAGACAGTGTCACCGGGGTGCAAGCCGCTGTGGCGGCCAATATAAAAGTCCTGGGGTTTGGCCCGATGCCTCGACATCGATTATTGGCCGAAGCCGGTGCATTACCGTTTGCCGATATGCGTGAGTTACCGACCCTTATTGATCAAGTCATTCAAGGAGCAAGTGTTGTGGGCACACTGGGTTATATAGAACGGCTTAAACGCAATGATCAATGTTCTGAAGTGTGGTGGGATTCGTCGCCGGTGGTGTACGCGCCTTACAAAAAAAATTTGTTGGATAAGTATCCGGCCGCGGCCGCCCATATCGAGCAGTTGATGCCGCAGGATATCTCCCAGCCCTGGGGTCTGAGCAGTGTGACCACCAACCCTCGGCTGGTGACGGCGGCGATCCTCGACAAGCGGGAGTATTGGACGTCGCGGTTTAATCTGGCCAGCCTGTCGGCAGGGGAGTTGCGCAAGCAGCTGTATAACGAAGTGATTGCGCAGGGCGCTGAGACGCTCAAGCCGCTGTGGGTTCAATCGGCTCAGGTTGACGGCTGGATATGCGCCCAGGTCGACCCCTCGGATGTGCGCTGCACCGAACGCATGACCGCCCGAGGCTTGGAGCTGCAGCGCCTGGCAGCGAATGTGATGGTGAAAGTGCCGGGCAGTCTGGAAGGGTTCGCGACCATCGAACAACTGGTGGCCCAGGGCGTCTCGGTCAATATCACGTTCTGCTTCACCGTCTCGCAGTTCCAGGCCGGTATCCAGGCGATCGAGCGGGGCATGGCCACGGCTCACGGCAACGGCATCGACACCGATCATTGCAAGTACGTGATCACCTTTATGATCGGGCGTTTTGCCTGCCAACCCGAGTTCGCGTTGCAGGCCGCAGAGCGTGGCCTGACGCTGGGCCCGGAGGAACTGCGCTGGGCCGAGCTGCTGGTTTACCAGCAGATTCAGGCGTTGGTGGCAGCCTCGAAAGTACCGGTCAAAACCCTGCTGTCGAGTATCAAGGTCGATGTTGACGACCGTGGCCACAAGCACTGCTGGCATCTGGAAAAGACCGGGCTGACGGCGACGTGCTACACGCTGACGCCGGATGTGGTGGAGTTTCTGATCGAGCGTGAAAGCCACGGTAAACCAGTGGCTCCCGCCAGCGAACCGGTGCACGCGCCGCCTGAGACGTTCGCCAAACTGCTGTGCATTCCGTACTTCTGTGAAGCCTATTTCATCGACAGCATCGAGCCCTACGACTTTGGCAATCATGAAGCGTTTATCAACGCCTGCAACGAAGCCAACAGTGCACAGCGGCGCCTGACCGATTACTGCGTGCGCCTGTGCCCGGTGGCGAAGCCTTTCGCACGCTCGCTCAACGCCATCCTGGCCGCTGAATATGGGGTGCTGGCATGAACAAGATGGTCGGGTTATGGGCGCACCCGCGCTCCCGTTCCACGGTGTTGGAACGGGTGTTTATCGAGCGCGGGGATTTCGAGGTTTTCCACGAGCCCTTTGCGCATATGGCGTTTTCTGCGGATTCGGCGATTCCCTCGGATGAGTGGGACCACAGCTTGCCCACCACGTATCAGGGCATAAAAGCGCAACTGATCAAGGCCCGGGAAGGGGCCAATGTGTTTCATAAAGACATGTGTTACCACTGCCTGGATGACTTGAAAGTCGACCGGGAATTTCTGGCGCAACAGCACAATGTTTTTATTATTCGTGAACCCGCCGGCAGCATTATTTCCCATCATCGGATACACCCCGATATGCCCGTGCAGGCTATCGGGCATAAAGCCTTGTACGAGATCTTTTGTGTGGTGACCAAACTCACCGGGCAAGTGCCTTATGTGATTAATGCAGACGATCTCGCCGCCGAACCGGAGCGGGTCGTGCGCAAGTTGTGTGATTACTTGCAGATTGAATTCCTGCCCCACGCCATGACCTGGAAGCGCGAATGTCCCCCACAGTGGAAAACCTGGAGAAGTTGGCATGTGGCGGCGCAGAACAGCGAGCGCATTGTATCGGCGGATAAACAGCCCATCGACATGGACGCATTTGACCAGTCGCCAAAATTAAAAGCCTTGTATGAATACCATCGACCGTTCTACGCCCGCATGAATGCATTTTGCCAATAAGGATTGTGGTATGAAAAAGTTGATTGTCACCGGTGCAGCTAATGGAATTGGTCGAGCGACCGTAGAAAAAGCTATCCAGGCCGGTTATTTCGTTATTGGTGCCGATAAGGATGCCGACGGCCTGCGTGCCTTGCAGCGCACTTACCCGTCGGATGTATTGGAAACACATGTCGCGGACTTTTCCCAACAGGCGGTGATCAAGGGATTTATACCTGCGCTGTATGATCGCCACGCAACGATTGATGCATTAATCAATAACGCCGGTATTTACCACGGCAAAAGTGTCTACGCCTATTCCGATGCTGAAGTGGACGAGATACTTAATGTCAACCTCAAGGCATTGGTCTATCTCTCCAAAGACTTCGCCGAACGCGAAATGCAGCACGAAGCGCCGCGCACCATCGTCAATATCGCCTCCGTGGCCGGCGAGGTAGGCAGCTGCGATGCCTTGTACGGCGCCACCAAGGCGGCGGTGATCGGCCTGACCAAAGCCAACGCCTGGAATTTCGCACCGTTCGTGCGGGTTAACGCGGTCTCGCCGGCGCTGATCCATGACACCGCCATCTACGACACCATCCCCGAGTACCGTCGCGCCGAGTACGCGCGCCAGGAAATCCTCAAGGACCCGATCCTGCCCAGCGGAGTTGCCGAGGTCATTTTGCTGCTGATCAGCGATGCCATGCGGCATATCACCGGCCGGGTCATTCCGGTGGACAACGGAGCTTACCCACGATGATGCCGTCAGCCCCTAAGAAGAAACTGTTGCTGGTGGGCGCGGGCAACCTGTGCCTGCAGATCCTGAAGATCCTCGGGCCGAAAAATGCCTTTGAGTTCGTGGTGCTGGGGCGCAATGAAGACGCGACCTTGCGGCTGTGCAACCTGGTGGCACTGTCGTGTGCGCAGTTGGGGCACGACATCGCGATCAAGCCGGTGATTGCCGACCTCACCGATATCGACCGGGTGACGCGGGTGCTGCGTGAAGAGGCCCCGGACATGGTGGTCAATTGTGCGTCGTTGCAGTCGTGGCGGGTGATCACCGGGTTGCCCAAGCTCTCCTTCGAACAACTCGACCAGGCGCAGTTCGGGCCCTGGCTGCCCATGCACCTGACGCTGATGCATGACTTGATGCAGGCGGTAAAAGCCTCCGGCATCGTGACCCGGACGGTCAATGCGGCCTTTCCCGATGCGGTCAACCCGATCCTGGCCAGGGTCGGTCTGGCGCCGGATATTGGCGTGGGTAATGTGGCCAACCTGATCCCGGCTGTGCGCTTTTCCGTCGCGCGGCTGCTGGAGTGTGCGCCTGCCGATGTGCAGGTGCGCCTGTATGCCCAGCACTATTTCAGCCACTACGTGCCACGCGGCGGCTTGCCCCCGCGCGCCAGTTACCGCTTGTTGTATGAGGTTCGTGACCGCCCGGCCGTGAACCACCTGCCGGCTGAAGCGATTTTTTCCACGGTTAAATCCGAGTTCCGCCGCCTGGGCGGTATCGATGGGCAGTTCCTCACGGCGTGCTCGGCGGTCACCGTGATCGAAGGGCTGTTTTCGCCGACGCCGGTGCTGGTGCACGCGCCCGGGCCGCTGGGGTTGCCGGGCGGGTATCCGGTGTGGCTGCAGCAGGGGCAGATCAAGGTGCAGTTCAGTGATGAGTGCCCCCAGGACGAAGCGGTGCGCATCAACACCATCTGCCAGAGCCAGGATGGCATCGACGAAATCCATTGCGATGGTTCGGTCACCTTCAACCCGCAATGCATGGCCGTGATGCAGGCGATGCTGGGGTACTCGAAGAAAACCATGTCCATCGAACAGTCCGCCGAGTTTGCCCGTGAGCTGTCGAGCAAATACCTGTCTTTCAAACATTCAACCTGGTAGGTGTGTGATGAATCAGATGTCGGGGCACAAGCACAACGAAGTCGCCAGTTACGCGACGCAATACTCGAAAAAATTCGTCGAGCGCTGGGATGATTTGATCGATTGGGACAAAAGAAAAGCGGGGGAGAACGGTTTCTTTGAAAACCTGCTGAAGCAGCACGGCGTGAAGTCGGTCATCGACGTCTCCACGGGCAGTGGTTTTCATGCGGTACAGCTTAAGCAGGCGGGGTTCGATGTCGTCGCCACGGACGGCAGCAGTACGATGCTGACCAAGGCCCGCGAGAACTTTCGCCAACGCGGGTTGGCGATCGAATCGCACTACAGGGATTGGCAGTCCCTCGACCCAGACGAACTGGGGCGCTTCGATGCGGTGGTGTGCCTGGGCAGTTCGCTGTGCCATGTGTTTGCAGCCCATGAGCGGTTGCAGGTGCTGGAGAAATTCAGGGCATTGCTCAATCCGGGCGGCTTGCTGGTTGTGGATCAACGTAACTTCTTTGCCATTCGCGCAGGCAAGTTCAAATCCAGCGGTCACTACTATTACTGCGGTACGCACGCATCCGTCGGCTTGGGGCAGGTTGATGAACACGTGTGTGAGTTCATCTACTCGTTTGATAACGCCGAGCAGTACCGGTTGCAGGTCTATCCGCTGTTGCCGGGCGAGTTGAAGGGGGAGGTGCTCAAGTCCGGGTTTTGCGCCCATGAGAGTTACGGTGATTTCCAGCGTGACTACGACATGATGGATTGTGATTTTGTCATCCACACGGCGCGCGCCGTTTAAGGAGTACCTGATGAGCACACTGGTACACAGTAGCGCCCGCCCGTTGGACAGCGTCGTGCTGGCGGTGGTATTGACCGGATTCGTGGCCAGCACCTACGGGTTTGGCGTTTACCTGTTCGCCAACCTGGTGGTGGACATGCGCCGCGACATCGGTTTCGACTACACCACGGTGGGCTTGATCACCGGCGGCGCGCAGATCGGCTTCCTGTTGTTTTCATCGGTCACCAGTGTCATCAGCCGGTTTGTCGAGGGCTGGAAAATCAGCCTGGTGTCGACGCTGATCACCTCCCTGGCATTGCTGGGCCTGAGTGTCAGCGACAGCATCTGGTTGTCCGGGGGGCTGTTGATTCTGCTCGGGGGCTGTTCGGCCTCGGTGTATATCCCGCTGGCAGAAATCGTCACCAAGGGCTTCAGCCCCGGTCATCGCTCCAGGGTCATGGGACTGATTTCCAGTGGCACCAGCTATGGCGTGTTTATCAACGGCTTGCTGGTGTCGTTCCTGACCGTGCATGGCGGCTGGCGCTCGATCTGGCTGACGGCTGGCCTGATCTCGGTGGCCCTGTGCGGGGTGGCCTGGTGCTTGTTACGCCAGCGGGGGGCGGCCAAGGAGGGCGGTTCATCGCCGCAGCGGTCGGCGTCTTTTGAGCGCCCCACCGCGTGGCTGAGCCGGCCGCTGTACCTGATCTGGGCCATCGCGTTTCTGAATGGCATGGCGTTGTTGCCGTTCCAGACTTACCTGGCGCCTTACCTTCGCGATGAGCTGGGCGTATCAGTACAGGACACCGGATTTATCTGGACCACCATCGGCGCGGTGGGCATGGCCTCGGGATTTCTGGTGGGATGGATTGCCGACAAGGTCGGGGTACGGGCGTCGTTGGCCATGTGCTTTTTAAGCGCGGGCCTGGCTGCCACCGTGGTGTTCAGTTTCAACAGCATTCCATTGTTCTATGTGGCGGCGTTTTTGTTTGCGCTGGCGTTTTATCCGGTCTTTGGCCTGGTTCCCAGTTACATAGGGCAAATCGTGCCGGTCAGTCGCCTGACCCAGGCGTTTGGCATCGCCAATGTGCTGATCGGCTTGGGCGGTGTGTGCGGCAACTTCCTCGGCGGCTTTTCCAAGGACCTGACCGGGTCGTTTTCGAGCATCTATTGGGTGGTTGCGCTGCTGCTGTTCGGGCAATGCGTGATGGTGTTCATGTTGGGCAAACCGCCTGTTTCGGTGACGGAGGCTGAGCAGCCATGAGTTATTGTCCAGACCGTCCAGACCAGAACCTGCACGCGTTTGCGTTCAGTCATCCACGCGCCGAACACTTACCCATGCAGCACAAGCCCAGGGTGATCTGGATGACCGGCATCTCCGCGTCCGGCAAGTCGACCATCGCCGATGCCCTCGACATGGCCCTGCAGGCACAAGGGCGCCAGACCTGCATTATTGACGGTGACTCAGTGCGCGGTGGGCTATGCCGGGACCTGGGTTTTACCGACCGCGACCGCGATGAGAATATCCGGCGTGTCGCGGAAGTGGCGCGGTTGATGCTGGACGCGGGCCTGATGGTGATTGTGGCGTTGATCTCACCGTCCTCGGCCAGTCGGCATTACGCGCGTTCGATTATCGGCAATGAATATTTTGTCGAAGTGCATGTGGATGCGCCGCTGGAAACCGCCGAAAAGCGCGACCCTAAAGGCTTGTACAAAAAAGCCCGCCTGGGGCTGATCAAACACTTCACCGGTATTGATTCGAACTACGACGTGCCGATCTTTCCGGAAGTGCACGTGGACACCCAGGTGCTGTCTGTCGAACAGTCTGTCGCGACTATTCTCGATTGGGTGGCTCGCGACGACGAGCGTGCCTAGCCGCTGGTCTTGGCACTGCGGCGGCGGTTTCTGCACGTCAAGAAAACAAGGTAATCTGCGCCATCGCAGCCCCACCATGTTTTTTCAGGAGCAGGCATGACGCATTTTACCGGCACTGCAAAGTCGATTCGCCTGATTGGCGGGGCCCAGGTGTTGGACTTCATCAATACCACCAATGGCCGTCGCCCTGGTTCTCCACTCAGGGTGATGGAAGAACGGCTCACCAGTTTTCAGTTCTTCTTTGAATGGGCGCTGCATGCGTCGTTGATCTCTGCCCAGGAGTTCGATGACTACAAGGCCATGGTGTTTGAATCGCCTATTTCCTACCAACCGGATCTGGACGCCATCATTGCGTTCCGCGAATGCCTGTATGCCGTGTTTTACCCGCTGTCCTTGCGCCAGGTTGCGGCCGATGCGGCCTTGCAGCAGATCAACCTGAATTTCCAGCAAGGCGCCGCCTGGCGGGTGCTGCGCACGGTTGACGGGATACCGGCCTGGGCGTGGAGAACCTGCTCCAACGCCGAGGAATTGACCGCAATGCTGATCGGACGCCTGGCGATCAAGGCTACGCAGTTGCTGGTGTCCGGTGATCTTCGCGAGTTGAAGTGCTGCACCGCCACGGACTGTGATTGGATATTTTTGGACATCTCCAAGAACAAACTGCGCAAATGGTGCCAGATGAGCGTGTGCGGCAGCCGAGAGAAATTGAGCCGCCTTAAACAGGCGCTGCAGTGACCAGGCCATCTGCGCTGCAAGGCCTGCGGAACCTGCCGGTTTCCTGATTCTTACATCCTCACATCACAGATTGCTGCTGGCTCAGGAACCGTTTCCGACAATGTGCCACACATGGGAAAGCTGATGGGCTTCGACGTTGCGTTGGAGCGGCAAGCTGAAGATCGCGCCCACCGTATGGAGAAAACGATGTCGGTATCAAGTTTCGATACACAGGTCTCTGCCTCATCCACCTCTGGCCTTTCGCTGGCCACTTCCACGCCTGAGGTCAAATCCGCTCAGTCGATGACTGCCCTCAACGGCCAATCGCCTGCAAACGTCAGCTACCTGTCTCAGGAAAGCCAGGGCGGGCCGGTGTTCGGCGGTTATTCATCGTCGGCAGCCGGTCAGCGTGGCGCTGATCACGTGCTGCGTCATCCCAGTGCGCCCGCTACACAGGGCTTGATGGCAGCGGTCAAACACTGGATGGGCCCTTGGTTCCCCGGGCATCGCCCACCCTGCGGCAACCCACCGCCGAGGCCAAATCCTGGCTGCGGTAATCCGCCGCCGAGGCCAAATCCTGGCTGCGGTAATCCGCCGCCGAGGCCAAATCCTGGCTGCGGCAATCCACCACCACGCCCCCATCCCACCGTGTGTAAACCGTATCCGACCCCACCGTGCGGGCCTGATCCGTATTACTCGCGGAAAAACAACGAAGAGCTGGCGAAGGAGTTGCACCGCAACTTCGACGCCTTCAGAGACCCTCGCAACCCTGGGTTTGTCAGCGTTGACAGCATCCGCGCGATGGCGGACAAAGGCTGGTCCCGCGACCCCGCTACGAACGCGAACATTCGCTTGGCCAAAGAGTTGTTGCGCCGCCCGGACCTGATGAGCGCTCTTGACCGTAATCCTTCTACGGGTTCCCTGGATGGCCTGATCAACGTGAAAAATGTGAGAGACGTGATCAAGGGGGATAACTATTTCAAGTACGACAGCGACAAGCAGTTGGCCGCTGAAATGCTTACGCATTTCAACCAGCTGAAATATGATCCGCGGGCGCCGGAGCTGAGTTTTCGTGATCTGCAGAGGAGGGCGTCCCAGCCCCTGACGGGCAACGCTGCCCAGGATCACCTGACCCATCTGGCGCAGGAAATTCTCAAACGCACTGACGTGTTGAAGAAAATGGACAATCTCGCCGGCCGTGATAATGATCGCCGAATCAGTTGGCAAGCGCTTTACCAGCTTTCCCGTTAATCGAAGTCCATGCGCCGTCATCAAATGATGGCGCTTGGCTTAGCTGTGTCAGGAACTGTTTACGCCGATTGACCACATAGTTCATATGAACCGGACTTGATCAAATCGATCGTTTTTCAGATTCCGCGTGGAGGGCCTGCACATGACATCAACCGCGTTTCACCCATGCCGGCCCAGCGGCCATGAGCTCTTTTGTAAAACCCATGATGGCGATCCGACTGTATCCAGGGGCGACATCGTGGCGCAAGAGCTCCTGGCCCCGTCGGATGTGCATGCTGTTGAAGCCAGGCGCATGAGGACCTTCGCCGGCCAGCGCAAATTCCAGGCGCCGGTCGAGGAAGACTTTTTCCGCGGCATGCTTGCGACCGGACAGGTGGCAAGTGACGACGCCAGACCCCTTAAGCACTCCAGTCTGATCAACAGCCTGATGACTTGGTGGCGTCGGTAAGGGCGCGGCTCACCAGACCTGCTGGTCGCTTTTTTACATACGGTCATGGGTATTCGTCGATTATCCGGAACTGTCGTGCCTGCCCAACCACACAGGAGGTGCCTGCCTGTGGAATCCATTCGATGATTTCACCCGCCACGGGGCAATTACCGGGCAGGTATGGATCGGAAAAGAGTTGGAGGAAACCCATGTCAACCGAGGGTGTACTACTTCATGGTCGGCCCTTGGCACTGGACGGGCCGGTTTTACAGCCTACCGCGCCAGCGCCGCTCATTCTCTCTGAAACCTCGGATGAGGCTCGTTCTGCACGCGCCGACGAGGTGTCGCGGGTGTCCTTGCCGCCGCGCCGAACATCGTCGGTACTGCGCCAGCGAGTGCTGCAGAATCGGCCTGTTACGCGTGTGAGCGTTTGCCAACCCGGCGTATCGTCCAGCGACAGCCAGTTGGCGCAGGCCCTGGAAAAAGACTTTGGCAGGCTGCACCCCTTCCTGAGCGAAGGGCGTTTGACGTGGTTGTCATTGCAGCGTGCTGCCGTTGAGGGTTTGGGCAAAAGCGAGGAGTTGGACCGAACGATTCAGGTGGTCGGCGAAATTCTCAAGCGTCCGCGATTGAGTGATGCGATTTTGAGCCGCGACGGCGATATCACACGTGACAGTCTCAGGGCGGCCGCCCAAACGATGCAGGGGAACAGCTCGCCAAGCGTGTTCAGCGTGGACCCGTTCCATGCCCAGGGCAATGCCCATGTGGTGAAGGCCTTGCAGGGCCAGTTCGAACAGCTGAGAGACAAGTCGCAGGACCGGACATTTCTCTTTGAACAGTACCAGTACGTTGAAATCGCCGCGCTCAAGGCCATCATGACGGATCCGTATGTGTGTGATCCACAGGGTACGCCCGTGCTGGATCGTTCCAATGGCATGCAGCGGCCCAAATACAGCAAGCTCTGGGTCTTCACGGCCAAGAACATTCTTGGGCGGCTGGGTTTGCTGCCTTCACTGATACGTGCGAACGGCGCGCGACTGTTTGGTCCGCCTCAAAAGGAGGGCTGGCTCAGCAAACAAAGCCTTGAACGTTGGCAGGAAGAGGAATTGGCGCGCAAATCGCGCTGATACCCGGATTCATACCTTGAGGATTTTTCCGCTCAGCGACACGCCTGCGAGCAACACTGCGATCAGCACAAAGGCGCTGCTCAGGCTGCTGCCATGGGCAATAAAACCGATCACCGCAGGGCCGGCAAGAATCCCGGCATATCCCAAGGTCGTGATGGCGGGCACGGCGATATGTTCCGGCATCACCGTTTGCTTGCCAACGGCGGTGTACAGCACCGGCACGATATTCGAACAACCGGCGCCGACCAGCGCGTACCCCAGCAACGCGGTTTCCCAGGTCGGCAACAACGTTGCCAGCAACATGCCGGCAGTGGCCAGCGCACCACCGATCACAATCACGCGGGTCGCGCCCAGGCGCCGCACGATGGCATCGCCGGTCAGGCGTCCGGCGGTCATCGTCAGGGCGAAGGCTGCATAACCCAGGCCGGCGTAGGCTTCGTCCAGGCCGCGTTCGGCACTGAGGAACACGGCGCTCCAGTCCAGCACGGCGCCTTCTGCCAAAAACACGATGAAGCACAGGCAGCCGATAAACAGCACGACGCCGTGGGGGATCGCAAAGGCCGGGCCCGAACTTTCACTGCCGTAGGGCAATAAATGTGGCCCGGCCTTGAGCAGCGCCACCGCCATGATGACGATCACCACCAGGGTCGCTTGCAGCGGCGACAGACCCAAGCCCAACAGCCCGGCAACCCCTGCGGCGCCGACGATTCCTCCCAGGCTGAACAAACCATGAAAGCCCGACATCATGGTCTTGCCACTGGCGCGCTCAACAATCACCGCTTGCAGGTTCACGGTGGAGTCCACCGTGCCAAGGCCCGCGCCAAACAGGAACAACCCGGCGATCAGCAACGGAATCGAGCTGACCGTGGCCAGCATCGGCAAGGCCAGGCAGATCATGATCGTGCCGGCGGTCAGCACCCGGCGGCAACCAAAGCGAGACGCCAGCGCACCCGCTGCCGGCATGGCGATGATAGACCCCACCCCCAGGCACAACAGCAACAGACCCAGGGTGCCCTCACTCAGTTCTGCGCGCGCTTTGGCGTACGGCACCAACGGCGCCCAGGCAGCAATGCCGAAGCCTGCGATGAAAAATGCGATCCGGGTCGACATTTGCTCCAGTCGCCCGGGAATGACGGGGGCTGAGGTGGGGATGGCAGTCATGAAAAATCCTTGGTTTTGCGTTCAACGAACGATGTCCGGCCCGACATCCTTGCACATCAGGCCTTGGCGGGCGAGCCAGGTTCCCCGAGATAGGCAGGGATGAGTTTATTTTCGCGAGCCTGGAACGCTATGAACGCTGGTAACCACCCACAGACCGTCGTTGCACAAGGCGTTCTGGAAGGTGCGTAAACCCCGTGAGAACTGGTGAACCCCGGATTCTCGCGGTGGATTACCACCTTCCAGGCCGCTTCCCACAAACCTTGCGTTGTGTAATACGCTGCGGGTCCATCAGGTAGGCAACTGCGGGGACGAGCCGATGAAGATTGCAAGGCGGGCGGCGCCATGACCCTGTTCTATGACGCACGGGGCAATATTTACGGGGTGGTCACCCCGGCTTTTTTACGAGGACAGGGTATCGAGGTGCCTCATGGCGCGGCGCAGGCCGCGGCGACTCGGGAAGTTTGGACGGCCTCGGCCATAAGCTCCGAATGCACTTGGGGATCAACGCCGCGCCCGGTCGATGCCAAGGCCCACCGCTGTGATGGCTTGCTGGTTGGCCCGTTCCAGGCCGAGCCGCCGTTTGACCTGCTGATCGTGAACACCGACGGCTCGCTGGCTGAGCGCAGTGGCAATGGGTTGACGATCTTCGCCCAGGCGCTTACTGATCAGGGCTTGATGGCCGGGGCCTGTGAGTTGCGCGTGCACCATGACAAGCCTGGCGCGGTATCGCCGATGGCGACTCGGATCGAGCCCGCCATTCATGAGCACATCTCTGGATTCTGGCTGGCCTTGGGGATGCCCGGATTCGGGCCGTCGGCCGTGGGGGCGCAGGGAGTGGAGCCGGTGTCCCTGGACGGCATTGAACTGAGCCACGTGAAGGCGTTGGCGGCGATTAACCCGCAGTGGGGGCACAGTCAGTTTGTGCGGGTGGGCAACCCTCACTGTGTGACCTTGGTCGAACAGGTGGCAGCCTTGCCGGACACGTTGCAGATGCAGCAACCTGCGCTGTTCGAACCGTTACAGGCGATAGCCTTCGCGCCCCCGGCAGGACGCGGCGAGCCATGTCCGACCGGAGTCAATTTGCAATGGGTCGCCAGGCACTCGCGCAATCGGGTTGTTGCCCGTGTGTTCGAACGGGGAGAGGGCCCCACGGCGTCCTCCGGGACCAGCGCCAGTGCCGTGGCGTGTGCGGCGTGGCGAGCCGGTTGGGTTGAGGGCGATGACATTGCGGTGGTGATGCCGGGTGGCACTGCGCCGGTTCGCTTGCATACTCAGGCCGATACACTGCTGGGCGTCAGCCTGTTTGGGACCGCCCGGCCTCAGGCATGAGGTCTTTTGAACGGCTGATGTCCTGAGTGGGTGTCAGCCGTTTCACATTCCTTCTTACATAAACTCCACCTGCGCCGGCTGGCGCTTCATCAACACCTTGCCATGGCGAATCGAGTACAGCGGCAACCCTTGGCTGCGAATCACCTCGTAGTCGCTGTCTGCCGAGAGGATCAACAGGTTCGCTGGACGCCCGGCCTCAAGGCCGTAACGGTCACCCAGGGCCATGGCCTTGGCGCTGTTGTCGGTCACCAGGTCGAGGGCGCTTTGCAGGTTGCGGTAGCCGAGCATATGGCAGATGTGCAAACCGGCCTCCAGCACGCGCAGGATGTTGCCATTGCCCAGCGGGTACCAGGGATCGACGATGGAATCCTGGCCGAAGCACACGTTCATGCCGGCTTCGAGCAGTTCGTTGACCCGGGTGACGCCGCGGCGTTTCGGGAAGCTGTCGAAGCGGCCTTGCAGGTGGATGCTTTCGGTTGGGCAGGAGACGAAGCTGATCCCGGAGTGCCCCAGCAGGCGGAAGAGTTTGGCGCAGTAGGCATTGTCGTAGGAGCCCATTGCCGTGGTGTGGCTGGCGGTGACGCGGGCGCCCATGTCGCGGCTGCGGGCTTCTTCGGCGAGTACTTCGAGGAAGCGTGAATGCGGGTCGTCGGTTTCGTCGCAGTGCACATCCACCAGGCAGCCGGTGCGTTCGGCCAGGTCCATCAGGAACTTGACTGAGCTCACGCCTTGGTCGCGGGTGTATTCAAAGTGGGGAATGCCGCCGATCACATCGGCGCCCAGGCGAATGGCTTCTTCCATCAGCTCGCGGCCGTTGCGGTACGACTCGATGCCTTCCTGGGGAAAGGCGACGATTTGCAGGTCGATCAGGTGCGTGCTTTCTTCGCGCACTTGCAGCATGGCCTTGAGCGCCGTGAGGTCGGGGTCGGTGACATCGACATGAGTGCGTACATGCTGGATGCCGTGGGCGGCGAGGGCCTGGATGGTTTTTTTGGCGCGGGTCCTGGTGTCTTCCTCGGTGATGGTGGCCTTGCGTTCGCCCCAGCACTCGATGCCTTCGAACAGGGTGCCGCTCATGTTCCAGCGCGGTTCGCCGGCGGTGAGGGTGGCATCAAGGTGAATATGCGGTTCGACGAAGGGCGGTATCACCAGGTTGCCGGCCGCATCCAGGTCATCGGCCGCCATCAACGGTGCTGTTGTTTGTGGGGTGATGCTGGCGATCCGGCCGTGTTCCAGGTGCAGATCATGCAGGCCTTCACGGTTGCGCAGGCGGGCGTTGATGATGTGCATGGGCAAGTTCCTCTTGGCTAAAAACAATCAGGCAGACAGCCGCCGGATCATCGGGGCAATGCCGATGTCCAGCGCTCATCAGGGTACCATTCTCGTGAAACCAGGCGTCCAGGCTTATGCCTGGGCGTCAGCCAGGGGCGCACGCATACGCAGTACGGCGCTGATCGCGATGTAGCTCAGCGACGCAGCGGCGATGCCCACCAACGGTGCGACCCACGGCGAGTGGAATGCCAGCACGGTGCCCACGGCATACGCCGCCAGCCCATGCCAGTTGAACGCGGGCAGGCGCGCCTGCGCCAGGCGTGGGTATTGGCCGCGATAACGGTAGAAGAAATCCGCCATGATCACCCCACCAATCGGCGGAATCACCGTGCCCAACAGGATCAGGTAGGGCACCAGCATGTCGTACATGCCGAGCAGCGCCAGCAGCGTGCCGATCAAGGCGCCGGCGAGGGTCACGGTCTTGCGGCGTTGGGTGCGCATCAGGTTGCAGCCGGCCACGGCGAAGTTGTAGATGGTGTTGTCCTGGGTGCTCCAGATATTGAGCAGCAGCATGGCCATCGCCGCCATGGCAAAGCCTTGCAGCAGCAATACTTCCACCACGTCCGGTTGCTGATAGACGATGGCGCCGTAAGCCCCGATCAGCACCATCAAACCATTGCCGATAAAGAACCCGATCAGGCTGGCCAGCACCGCGACCCTGGCCGAGCGGGAAAACCGCGTCCAGTTGGTGGCCTGGGTGGCGCCGCTGACAAACGTGCCGAATACCAGGGTGATCGCGGTGGACACATCCAGCTCGCCGGTCGGCACCACCGCCAGCAGCCCCTCCAGCCCGCCGACTTTCACCGTGGCGACCCACATCGACAGAAACAGCAACAGCCCCATCGCCGGCACCGCGATGTAGGAAAGAATCTCCAGCCCGCGATAGCCCACGTAGGCCGTGGCACAAAACACCAGGCCGAACAGCACCATCAACCCCAGCACGCTGCCCTGGCTCAGCTCGAAATACTTGCCGAGCACCACCGCGGCCGTGGCGGTGCCCCAGGCGTACCAGCCGATCTGGGTGAAACCGAGGATCAAGTCACTGAGCTTGCTGCCCACCTCGCCAAAGCAGAAGCGGCCCATCAACACCGAGTTCAACCCGCTCTTGAACGCGATGTAACCCAGGCCTGCGGCGTAGATACCCAACAGCAGGTTACCCAAGGCCACCACGCCGAGCATGTCGGTGAAGCTGAACGCCACCCCCAGCTTGCCGCCGGCAAACATGGTTGCGGTAAAAAAGGTGAAGCCCAGCAGCACCATGGCGGTTGACGCCAGGCCTTTGCGCGCGTGCATGGGGACTTCGCTTAGGGGGTAGTCGTTGCCTGATTCTGGCGGCGTCATGTGCGTGCTCCCTGAATGAGTGACGCAGCCTCGTTGCACCGTGCGTGCCAAATCTGCAGCAGCGACGGGCGCACGCTATTAGAGGGTAAACGCAGGCGAGGGTGTTCGCAGTGCCCCGTCGGGCACGAAAGCGGTGCAGCGGTGGTACAAATTGGACCCGTCGAACCGCGTTCGGCAGCGAGCCTCGTGCAACACAACCGCCTCGCCCCGAGGCTCAGCGTAATACCAGGGGTTGCAACAACGCAGGGCACAAAAAAACCACCGCAAGGGTGGTTTTTTCACATCGCCGGCTTACTCGCCGCGATAGATACAGCCGCTGGTGCAGGTCTCATGGATGCGAATCGCACTGAGCTCCGGCAACAGCGGTTTGAGTTCGTTCCAGATCCACTTGGCCAGCACTTCGCTGGTGGGGTTTTCCAGGCCAGGGATGTCATTGAGGTAGTTGTGGTCGAGGCGTTCGTAGAGCGGCTTGAAAATCGCCTTGATCTCCGAGAAGTCGCGAATCCAGCCGGTATGCGGATCCAGGTCGCCGCTCAGGTGGATCGCCACCTTGAACGAATGCCCATGCAGGCGCCCGCACTTGTGGCCTTCCGGTACGTGGGGCAGGCGGTGGGCGGACTCGAAGGTAAACTCTTTGAAGATTTCCACAGTATTTTTCAGCTCGGTCAGGTATCTGGCAGGCGGCGAGTTTAACAGCTTGATCCGGTACCGCGCATACCGCTCGGTCAAAGCGCCTGCAAGCGCTCGCCCAGGCCGGCGTTATCGGCCAGTTGCAGAAACTCATCCCCCAGCCGCCGGCTCTCGCTCATCGCGGTTTGCCAGTACTTGTTGCGACTCGGGTCGTCGCCCATGAAGCGCTTGAAGTCGCTGCGGTCCGGCAGTTTGCCGTGGGGCAGGCGGGCCAGGTAGTCCTTGGACGGCGCCAGCAGCAACACATCCTGCAAGCCTTGCTGGTTGCTGCGCCGCCATGGCAGGCCCTTGTCGAACCAGCCGGGGATGACCCGGTCGGTGAAGTGCGGGTACAGCACGATGTCGTCGCCGTGGTAGGGCAGGTCGAGGTGATAGTCCAGCAGACCGCCGTCGCGGTAGGTGCCGCTGCCTGCGCCGGGCAGGTCGCGCACGCCTTGCATCACCATGGGGATCGAACCGGACGCCAGCAGCGCCTGGCGCAGGTTGCCCATGTCTAACTCAAGAAAGCGCGATGGAAAATCCTTCAGCGGGTGCACCGGCGGTGCCTGGCGAGGATCGTGGATGATCAGCCGCTCGAAATGCCGCGCCAGCCGCGCACGGCCGCGCAGGTTGTCGGCAATCACCGATGACAGGCCCAAACCCAGGCGCCCGCGATGGTCATCGGCGAGCAGGCCGTGGCTCTTAACCACCATGATGTTCAGCCGGTAGTCGGGGTTGTCCAGCACGCGCGCATCGCGGCCTGCCAGCAGGTCGTCGAGCATGCGCTGGCAGCTGCGGCTGACTTCGGCCATGGTCACGCCTTTGGCAAAGCGTTGTTCGTTGTACAGGCGGCCGAGGTCCAGCAGGCCTTGCACCGGGTCGGGCAGGCAGGCGCTGGCAAACCGCCAGGAACCGATCGATGCACCGATCAGCGCACGTTCCCGTGGCGCGCGCGGCAGCCAGTCGCCGAACAGCGCCAGGTCCAGGCCCTGGATCCCCAGCGCCTTGGGGCCGCCGGCCGCACCGGGGAGGATGCCGACATCCGCAGGTTTAAGGCCCTGCTCGCGAATGCGCGCAAAGGCGCGTTTGCCGGCCTTGAGGGTCAGGGCGGGGAACTTGATATGGATGGCTGTCATACCGGTCTCTGTTGAAGCGAGGTGTAGGAGCAAGCTTGCTCGCGAAAAACGTTAACGATACCGCGTGAATCCTGAATAAACATCGTAGCCCGTCGCGCCTGCCGGAAATTGCCATGGTGGCAATTCAGTTTCAGTTAAGTTGCAGCCGCTACCGTAGCCGGCGTAGGAAAAACATCGTTTAACGGAGACTCATCATGAAACGCCTCACTGCTCTGGTCGCCGCCGCTTTCATCGCCGCCACGGCGACTCAGGCCGGAGCCGTGGACCCCGACAAACCACTGATCGTGCCCGCCACTGTTACAATTGTCGCTTTCGACCAGCTCGAAGCCACAGCCCAGGCCCTGCACCCCGGTTCAACGCTGCTGGACACCGACCTGGACGAGGCTTACGGCAAGTATGTCTATGAAGTCGAACTGCAAGATGCCGACGGCATTGAATGGGAGGTCGAATTGGACGCGCTCACCGGGCAGGTTCTCAAGAATCATCAGGATACGTAATGAAGGCAAATTTACGCGCCGGCAGTCGAGTGGCGTTGGTGCTGGTGGTGTTCTGCTCAGGCTTGCAGGCCCGCGACCTCAATCAGGATGAAGCCTTGGCGCTGCGCCAGCAGGGCGTGATCCTGCCCCTGGAGCAACTGTTGCAGCAGGCCATGGCACGCTATCCCGGCTCGCGCCTGCTGGAAGCCGAGCTTGAGAAAAAACACGGCCAATATGCCTATGAAGTGGAACTGGTGACCACCGAGGGCGTGGTGCGCGAGATTAAACTCGATGCCACCAACGGTGTACTGATCAAAGATGAGGAAGACTGATGCGCCTGCTCCTGGTGGAAGACAACGTACCCCTGGCCGATGAACTGCTGGCCGGCCTGCAGCGCCAGGGCTATGCCGTCGACTGGCTGGCCGATGGCCGTGATGCCGCGTATCAGGGCCGCAGCGAACCCTACGACCTGATCATCCTCGACCTCGGCCTGCCCGGTTTGCCCGGCCTTGAGGTGCTGGCGCAATGGCGCGCCGCCGCGTTGGCCACGCCGGTGCTGATCCTCACCGCCCGCGACTCCTGGGCCGAACGCATCGAAGGGCTCAAGGCCGGTGCCGACGACTACCTGAGCAAACCCTTTCACCCCGAAGAGCTGCACCTGCGCATCCAGGCGCTGTTGCGCCGCTCCCACGGGCAGGCCAACCAGCCCACCCTGCAAGCCGCTGGCCTGCACCTGGACGAAGGGCGCCAATGTGTACTGCGCGACGGCGACGAGATCCAATTGACCGCCGCAGAATTTCGCCTGTTGCGCTACTTCATGCTGCACCCTGAACAGATCCTCTCGAAAAGCCACCTGGCCGAGCACCTCTACGACGGCGAGACCGAGCGCGACTCCAACGTGCTGGAAGTGCACGTCAACCACCTGCGCCGCAAACTGGGTCGCAGCGTGATCGAAACCCGGCGCGGCCAGGGTTACCGGTTTGGCGCCAGCCCTGCATGAAGTCGATTCAGCGCCGCCTGAGCCTGGGCCTGATCAGCGTGATGGTGATCGTCGGCGTGGTGTTGGCGCAGACCAGCCTGTGGTTGTTCGAGGCCGGTTTGCAACGCTACCTGGAAGCCGGGCTGCGCAACGACGCCGAGAACCTGCTGGTCGCCTTGGTGCGCGGGCCCAACGGTGTACAGCTGGATGAACAGCGCCTGTCGCCGGCCTATCAGCGGCCGTTTTCCGGGCATTATTTCCGTATCGATTTTGCCGACACCCACTGGCGCTCCCGCTCGTTGTGGGATCAGGAATTACCCCGACTGCCCGAGGCCGGGCTCAAGGGCAACCTGCAATTGGGCCCCGAAGGCCAACAACTGCTGGTACTGCGTTCGGACTACAAGCGCTTTGGCCAGTCGATTTCCATCAGCGTGGCGCAGGACTACACCCCCGTGCGGGAAAGCTTTCGCCTGATGCGTCGGATCGGCCTGGTGCTGGGGCTGGCGGCGTTGCTGCTGGTGTTGTTTTTGCAGCGAGTCACCGTACGTCGCGCCTTGCGCCCGCTGGAAAACGCACGTAACCAGATCGCCCAGCTGCAACAGGGCCAACGCTCGCAACTCGATACCCAGGTGCCGCTGGAGCTGGAGCCGCTGGTGGCGCAGATCAACCACCTGCTGGCCCACACCGAAGACAGTCTCAAACGTTCGCGCAACGCTCTCGGCAACCTGGGGCATGCGCTGAAAACCCCGCTGGCGGTGTTGTTGAGCGCCGCGTCGAGCGAGGCGCTCAAGGATCATCCCGAACTGAGCAAACTGTTGCGCGAACAATTGGAGCAGGTGCAGCAACGCCTCAACCGCGAACTCAATCGCGCACGGCTGGCCGGCGAAACCCTGCCGGGTGCCTTGTTCGACTGTGAAAAAGAACTGCCTGGCCTGCTCGCCACCCTCAACATGATCCATGGCGAACACCTGGACCTGCGCTACCACGTCGCGCCGGGCCTGCAATTGCCCTGGGACCGCGAGGATTTGCTGGAGCTGCTCGGCAACCTGCTGGACAACGCCTGCAAATGGGCGGATGCCGAGGTGCGCTTGACGGTCGCCGAGACGCCGCACAGTTACCTACTGACGGTGGAAGATGACGGCCCCGGCATACCGGAGGCCCAACGGGACCAGGTCTTCAGCCGGGGCGCACGCCTGGACGAACAGATCGACGGCCATGGCCTGGGGTTGGGGATCGTGCGCGATATTGCCGAGGTGTGGGGCGGGGTGTTGCAGTTGCAGGAGAGCGAACTGGGCGGGCTCAAGGCGCTGATCGAATTACCCAAGCGCCATGGCTGACACACCGTAGATCAACATGTGGGAAGGGGCTTTCTGTGCCCCCCCCCACATTGGACTGCCTGCGACCCTCAGACGCGGAACTGGTCCATCAACCCCTGTTGCTGATTCGCCAGGCTGTTCAACGCCTGGCTCACCCGCGCCGACTCATTGGCCTGTTCCGACAGCGACTCGGTCACATCGCGAATGGTCGCCACGTTGTTGTTGATCTCTTCGGCCACCGCGCTTTGCTCTTCGGCGGCGCTGGCGATTTGCAGGTTCATGTCGCTGATCACCGTGACCGCCTCGCCGATCTGGCGCAGGGCGGTGACGGCCTCGCCGACCTGTTCGACACTGCCCTGGGCCTGGCGGTAGCTGTTGCCCATGGAACCGACAACCTCTTCGGTGCCGTTCTGCAATTGCTCGATCACCAGGCGGGTTTCTTCCACCGACTCCTGGGTACGCCGTGCCAGGTTGCGCACTTCGTCGGCGACCACGGCAAACCCACGGCCGGCCTCACCGGCGCGGGCGGCTTCGATCGCTGCGTTGAGCGCCAGCAGGTTGGTCTGCTCGGCGATGCCGCGAATCACCTCCAGCACGGAACCGATCTTCTCGCTGTTGGCGGACAGGCCTTCGACCTGGGCCATGGCGGTGCTCATATCGGCCGCCAGTTGACCGATATTGGTGGTGGTGCGGTCGATCACCGTCAGGCCGTCGCGGGTGGCCTGGTCGGCATCGCGTGCGGCCTGGGCGGCCTGCGCGGCGCTGCGGGCCACGTCTTGAGCGGTGGCGCTCATTTCGTGGGAGGCGGTGGCCACCTGGTCGACCTGGCGGTACTGCTGCTCCATGCCGGCGCTGGTTTCAGTCGCAATCGCGGCGGACTGGTCGGCGGTGCCACGGGCGTCCTGTACGGAGCGTTTTACTTCGGCAATGATCGGTTGCAGCTTGTCGAGGAAACGGTTGAACCAACTGGCCAGTTGGCCCAGCTCATCTTGTTTGTCATAGGCCAGGCGTCGAGTCAGGTCGCCTTCGCCACTGGCGATGTCTTCGAGCATGTGCGCCACGCCGAGGATCGGTCGGGTTACGCTGCGGGCCATCAGCCACACCAGAATCAGGCCGATCACGGCGGCCAGCAGGCCCAGGCTCAGTTCCAGCAGGGTGCCGCGCGTATTATCGGCGTCCATCTGGGTCTTCAGTGCTTCAGCCGGCCCGACCAGGACTTTTTCCGGCACATCCAGCAATACGCCCCATGGCTTGCCGTCGGGAATCGGCGCGAACGGCGCCAGCACCTTGAGCTGATGGTCGGTGCGCAGGCTGCGGATTTGTGTCCCGCTGGCCAATGCGCTGATCAATTGCGCGCCGCTTTGCGTATCGACCTGATCCAGGCGTTTGCTCAACTGGCTGGCGTCCGCGCTGTAGCCGGCAAGCAAACCGGTGGGGCTGAGGATGCTGACCTGGGTCTGGCCGTCATACAGCTTGTGGCTGGCCTGCTGGCTCACGGCCTGCAGGCTGTTGAGGTTGATGTCCACCGACAACGAGGCAATGACTTTGCCATTGACCGTCAACGGAAACACGATGCTGGTCATCAGCACGTTTTGCCCGTCGATCACATAAAAGTACGGCTCGATCACGCACGGCTTGAGTGTGCTGCGCGGGCAAGTGAACCAGGCGTTGGCCGGTTCACCGCTGGGGCCGATGCGGGTGTCGGACATGTCGCTTTCCGGCAGTGCCATTGAGGTCAACTTGCCTGGTGTCGGCTGCGACCAGTACAGGGCAAAGCGGCCCTTGTCATTACTGCCCAGCTCCGCCTGACCGGCGAACAACTCATCCTTGCCGTCCAGCGCATTGGCTTCGAAGACCAGGGACAGGCCCAGCAGGTCCGGGTTGGCCTGAAGCGCGGCCTTGACCTGGCGGGTCAGGTCTTCGCGGGTGTCGAAGGCGTCGAGGAAGCGTTTTTCGGCTTGCTCGCGCAGGAACAGGACCTGGCGGGAAAACCCATGCCCATATTGATAGGCGTCCATGAACTGCTGGCGGATGCCCAGCGCCTGCACCTCACCTTGGGCCTCGATGCGTGCCTGGGCCGCTTCATCGAGCATCTGCATGCTGGAGGCTTTGACCTGCTCGGAACTCTGCGCCATGCGGTACAACGACAAACCCACCAGCAGGGTCACGATTCCCAGCAGGCAAAGGCCGGCGAGCAGGGTGATTTTCCATTGAATGGAGAGCTGTCTGAGGGACATCGGTACATCCTTGGCTGAAAACACATAGAGCTCGGTTATCGGCCGATCTGTAATTTTCTTTATTCAAACGATCAATTTAAACCCGAAAGCGGCGCCGTTTTTTGACATGGAGCCCGCCCTGCTGCAAAGTGCGCGCCCTCTAATAAGACCTCCTTCAAGCCTGCGCGCTGGCTGCCACCCGATGGCCGCCTGGGCGCGGGCATGCCTGTTTTTTATGTTTCTGCTTGAGGTAACCATGATTAACGCAGTCATCGCCGCGGTCGGCACCATGCTGGTGCTCAGCCTGTCCCGCGTGCATGTGGTCATCGCCATTATCGTCGGCGCCCTGGTGGGCGGCCTGACCGGTGGCCTGGGCATCGAGGCCACGCTCAAGGCGTTCAACGGTGGCTTGGGGGGTGGTGCGACCGTGGCCTTGTCCTACGCCTTGCTTGGCGCTTTCGCCGTGGCGATTGCCAAGTCCGGCCTGGCCCACGCCCTGGCGGACAAGGCCTTGCTGCTGGTCGATCGTCAGGAAGCCACCGGCGGCAACCACGTCAAATGGCTGCTGATCGGCCTGCTGTGGGTGGTCGCGATCGCGTCGCAGAACATCCTGCCGATCCATATCGCGTTTATCCCGTTGCTGGTGCCGCCCCTGCTGTATGTGCTGACCAAATTGCAGTTGGACCGGCGCCTTATCGCCTGCGTGATGACCTTCGGCCTGATCACGCCGTACATGTTCCTGCCGGTGGGCTTCGGCAATATCTTCCTCAACCAGATCCTGCTGGCCAACGTGGCCAAGAGCGGCGTGGACATCAGCCAGGTCAACGTCACCCACGCCATGAGCCTGCCGGCGCTGGGCATGGTGGTCGGGCTGCTGGTGGCGGTGTTTATCAGCTACCGCAAGAAGCGTGTGTATGACCTGGAGAAAATCGAGCGGGTCGAGCAAGTGGCGGTGCAGTACAACCCGCTGACCCTGCTGGTGGCCGGTCTGGCGATTGCCTCGGCGTTCATCATCCAGTTGTGGCTGGATTCGATGATCATCGGTGCCCTGGCCGGGTTCCTGATTTTCTCGGTGTCGGGCATTGTGCGCTGGCGCGACACCGACGACCTGTTCACCGAAGGCATGAAGATGATGGCGATGATCGGCTTCATCATGATTGCTTCGTCGGGCTTTGCCGAAGTGCTCAAGGCCACTGGCGATGTGCGCTCGTTGGTGGAGGCCTCGGCGGCGTTCATCGGTCATAGCCGTGGGGTGGGAGCGTTGTTGATGTTGCTGGTGGGGCTGCTGGTGACCATGGGCATCGGTTCGTCGTTTTCCACCGTGCCGATCCTCGCCGCGATTTTTGTGCCGCTGTGTGTGCAACTGGGCTTCAGCCCGCTGGCCATCGTATGCATCGTCGGTACTGCCGGGGCGTTGGGTGATGCCGGTTCGCCCGCTTCGGACTCCACCCTCGGCCCGACCTCCGGCCTGAATATCGACGGCCAGCATCACCATATCTGGGACACCGTGGTGCCGACGTTCCTGCATTACAACATCCCGTTGCTGGCGTTTGGCTGGTTTGCGGCGATGACGCTCTGATCTACAGGTTCACCGTTGCTGGCCGATAACCTCTCAAGTCGCCTAATAAGAGAGAAAAGCCATGCGTCTGAGCCTGAAGGCCAAAGTCCTGTCCCTCGCCGTTGTGCCGGTGTTGCTGTTTGCCGTGGTGATCAGCCTGACCACCGTGTGGATCCTCCAGGGGCAAGCGCGCAACGAGGTCGATGAAACCCGCCAGCGCCTGCTCAACGACGCCAAGGCCACCCTGCAAAGTTATGTGGAAGTGGCCATGACCACCATCAAGCCGCTCTACGACGCCGCCGCCCCCGGCGATACGGCGGCGCGGGCCGAGGTGGTCAAGCTGCTGTCCAACACTAGTTACGGCAAGGACGGTTACTTCTTCGGCTACGACTCCGAGACCATCCGCCTGTTCAAGGGCAACAGCCCCGACGGCGTGGGCAAGAGCTTCAAGGACAACCGTGACCCCAATGGGGTCTACGTCAACCGCGACCTGGTCAAGGTCGGCAAGGACGGCACCCACTACCTGCAATACAGCTCGACCCAGCCCGGCCAGACCGAGCTGGTGCCCAAGATGGGCTACACCGAATACCTGCCCAAGTGGGACATGGTCATCGGTACTTCGGTGAACCTGGATGGCATCGAAGCCCAAGTGGCGGTGGTCGAGGCCAAGGTCGAGAAACGCATGGAAGGCGTGCTGCTGAGCATCCTCGGCGTGGCGGTGGTGGTGTTGCTGGTGATCGCCGCCGTCGGCATGGTGCTGGCCAACACCATCCTGCGCCCATTGCATTTGATGAAAGCCAACCTCGACGACATCGCTGCCGGCGAAGGCGATTTGACTCGCCGTCTGGCCATCACCAGCCAGGATGAACTCGGCGACCTGGCTGGCGCGTTCAACCGGTTTGTCGACAAGATCCATGGCCTGGTGCGCCAGATCACCGAAATGACCACCCAACTCACCGGCCTGGTGAGCCAGGTGTCCGACCAGGCCCAGCGCTCGGAGCAGGCCATGGAACGCCAGCGTCACGAGACCGACCAAGTGGCCACCGCGATCAACCAGATGTCCTCGGCCGCTCAAGAAGTGGCGCGCAGTGCCCAGGGCGCCTCGGTGGCCGCGCAACAGACCGACGCCGAAGGCCAGGCCGCCAAACGCGTGGTGGACGGCAGCATCGCGCAGATCCACGCATTGGTGAATGACATCCGCAGCAGCGGCGTATCCCTCGACAGCCTGCAGCAGGACGTGGCGTCGATTGTCAGTGTGCTGAGCGTGATCCGTTCCATCGCCGAACAGACCAACCTGCTGGCGCTCAACGCGGCGATCGAGGCGGCGCGGGCAGGGGAGGCCGGTCGTGGCTTTGCGGTGGTTGCCGACGAGGTGCGCGCCCTGGCCAGCCGCACGCAAACCAGCACCCAGGAAATCCAGGGCATGATCGACCGCCTGCAAAAAGGCACTGAAGCGGCCGTGGATGCGATGCGCCGCTCCAGCGATGCTGGCGATGGCACCTCGGCCAAGGCCAACGAAGCGGGGGCGTCCCTGGACACCATGGCCCAGTTGATCGGCACCATCAACTCGATGAACGCGCAGATTGCCAGCGCCGCCGAAGAACAGACCGCCGTGGCCGAAGAGATCAACCGCAGCGTGCATCAGATTGCCGTGGCAGTGGACAGCGTGGCCGATGAAACCCAGTTGGGCGCCCAGACCTCGCGCAGTCTGGCGGACCTGGGCCAGCGGTTGGGGCAGTTGGTGGGGCAGTTCAGGATCTAGAGATCGCGCATCAACAACCCAAAGCGCAGATCCACCTGCGCTGGCAGGGGCACATACACCGTGTGCCCATCCCCCGGCGCTACTTCGATGGCTTCACCCTTGGCGTTGTGCAGGCTGGACAGGTCAAAGTGAAAGTTGCCGGCGGGGGTCATCAATTCCAGATGATTGCCGACGGTAAAGCGGTTCTTCACCTTGACCTCGGCCAGCTCGCCACGGCGCTCGCCGGTCAACTCGCCGACAAACTGCTGACGCTCGGATACTGAGCTGCCGTTCTGGTAGTTCTGGTATTCGTCGTGCACATGGCGGCGCAGGAAACCTTCGGTGTAGCCGCGTTGGGCCAGGGATTCCAGGTTGGTCATCAGGGTGCGGTCAAACGCACGGCCGGCTACGGCATCATCGATAGCCTGGCGGTACACCTGGGTGGTGCGCGCGCAGTAGAAATGCGATTTGGTGCGGCCTTCGATCTTCAGCGAATGCACACCCATGTGGCTCAGACGCTCCACATGCTGCACGGCGCGCAGGTCCTTGGCGTTCATGATGTAGGTGCCGTGCTCGTCCTCGAAGGCGGGCATCTGCTCATCGGGGCGGTTGGCTTCCTGCAGCAGGAACACCTGGTCGGTGGGCGCGCCGATCCCCAGTGTGGGTTGCGGTTGATACACCTGGACGATATCGCCCGTGGCGTTTTCCTCTGCCGGGGTGGCCTGGTATTTCCAGCGACAGGCGTTGGTGCAGGTGCCCTGGTTGGCGTCGCGCTTGTTCATGTAGCCCGAGAGCAGGCAGCGCCCGGAATACGCCATGCACAAGGCGCCGTGGACAAACACTTCCAGTTCCATGGCGGGCACCTGCTGGCGGATTTCTTCAATCTCTTCCAGGGAAAGCTCCCGCGACAAAATGATCCGGGTGATGCCTTGCTGCTGCCAGAACTCGGCGCTGGCCCAATTCACCGTGTTGGCTTGAACCGACAAGTGGATCGGCATCCATGGGAAATTCCGGCGCACCAGCATGATCAACCCAGGATCGGACATGATCAGCGCATCCGGGCCCATGGCGATCACCGGGCCGAGGTCCTTGAGGAAGGTCTTGAGCTTGGCGTTGTGTGGCGCGATGTTCACCACCACATAGAACCGCTTGCCCAGCGCGTGGGCTTCCTGGATGCCGAGTGCCAGGTTGGCGTGGTCGAACTCGTTGTTGCGCACGCGCAGGCTGTAGCGCGGCTGGCCGGCGTAGACCGCATCGGCGCCGTAGGCGAAGGCGTAGCGCATGTTTTTCAGGGTGCCGGCGGGGGCGAGCAGTTCGGGGGCAAGGACGAGGGGCATGGGGATCAGGTCGCAAAAGGCCGCGAGCGTAGCCGAACGTATGCGGGGCTTTATTGATCTGGGTCTACGCTTACTGCAACAAAGATGGCACTCCCAGGTGTTGCGGTGGACTAAGCAGCTGGACGCACACGCGCGGCCTGCTTTTTTGACATGGATCGGACATGAATCAAACCAACCTGCAATTCAAAACCCTGCTGCTACTGCTGGCCCTGGTGACCGTCGCCTTCATCTGGATATTGCTGCCGTTTTACGGCGCGGTGTTCTGGGCGGTGATCCTCGGCATTATCTTTGCGCCGATGCAGCGCCGCCTGCAGCAGCGCTTCGGTTGGAATCGCAACCTGACGTCCCTGACCACCCTGATGGTGTGCCTGGTGATCGCGATTCTGCCGGTGATCATTACCAGCGCGTTATTGGTGCAAGAGGGCGCCACCCTCTATAAAAATGTCGAGAGCGGCCAGTTGGATGTGGCGGGCTATATCGAGCAGTTCAAGAACTTCCTGCCGCCGTACTTCCAGCACCTGCTGGACCGTTTCGGCATGGGCAACCTGGAAGGGCTGCGCGAGAATATCGTCAAGAGTGCGATGCAGGGCAGCCAGTTCTTCGCCACCCAGGCGTTCAGCTTCGGGCAGGGCACGTTTGATTTCCTGGTGAGTTTTTTCATCATGTTGTACCTGCTGTTCTTCCTGCTGCGCGACGGTCCGGAACTGGTGCGCAAGGTACGCACGGCGGTGCCCTTGGCCGAGCCGCAGAAGCGTCGGTTGCAGCTCAAGTTCAATCGGGTGGTGCGCGCCACGGTCAAGGGCAACGTGCTGGTGGCCGTGACCCAGGGGGCGCTGGGTGGTCTGATCTTCTGGTTCCTGGACATTCCCAGTGCGTTGCTCTGGGCGGTGCTGATGGCGTTCCTGTCACTGTTGCCGGCCGTGGGCGCGGGCATTGTGTGGGGCCCGGTGGCCGCGTACTTCCTGTTGAGCGGATCAATCTGGCAGGGCGTGGTGCTGGGCTTGTTCGGCGTGTTTGTGATCGGCCTGGTGGACAACGTGCTGCGCCCGATCCTGGTGGGCAAGGACACCAAGATGCCGGACTACCTGATTCTGATCTCGACCCTGGGCGGCCTGTCGGTGTTTGGCCTCAACGGGTTTGTGATCGGACCGCTGGTGGCAGCGTTGTTCATGTCCAGTTGGGCGCTGTTTGTTGAAAGCAAGCCGCGGGTCAAGCTGCCATTGCCCTGAGTCTCAGGCGTGCAGGCGGAAGTTCGAGGCTTGCTGGAGTTGTTTTTCGGCGGCGGACAGGGACGTGAGCGGGCCGCTGATGGCCTCGCCGTCGCGGACCAGGTACCAGCAGGCCAGCAAACCCAGTTCGCGAAGCGGGGCGGGGACTGCGCTGCCGATGACGGACATGATTTGAACAGTGGGCATAAGAACCTCCAATCGCTATGGAAGTCACCTTACGGGGCGCAGGCGCTCAGGAAAAATCACCTGGCTCGATAGTCGACATCAACAAAAGACGTCAGTCGACTACCTGATCGAGCATGCTCACGACTTCCTGCTCGTTAAGCAGGCCTTTGCGCACCAGGTTTTCCGCCAGCAGCGCGAGGAATTTGGCGGTGCGGTGGCCTTCCAGGTGCTTGAGCTCGGTGAGGGCGCTGTAGACCTTGCTGGACGTACAGAGGCCAGCGGTGCGGTGAGGGTTTTGTGTGGGCATGGTCAGTCGTCCTTGTTGTTATTGGCTGGACAGGATGGATAGTGGCAGGGTGTCGTCACACAAACATGACAGCGTGAGCCCCGTTCGGGCAAGTAGACTTTCGACCCTGATAGTGTCGGATTGCGGCTTGGCCATTATCCTCAGAGCGACGTTGGCAGGATAAATTCGGACGTTACCCACAAAAAAAGGCCCCGCGAGTGGGCGAGGCCTGGTTCATATGTGACGGTTGAGACTTACCAGCCGCGGCGGTAGTAGCCGTGGGGAGGGCCATAGTAGCCACGCGGTGGACCGTAATAGACCGGCGCCGGGCGGTAATAAACCTCTTGCTGCACATACACCGGTGGCGGTGGTGCGTAGTACACAGGCGGTGGCGCGGCATACACCGGCTGCGGTTGCACGTAGACCGGCTGCTGCACATAGACCTCACGGGGTTGGCTGGCAACCACGGAGCCCACTACGGCGGCGCCGACCAAGGCACCCAAGACGGCTGGGCCACCCCATCCACCACCGTGGGCGGAGGCTTGGCCTGCCATAGCGAGTGCACCTACCAGCAAGGCGATCTTGGGGATTGTACGAATCATGGTCATTCCTCGATTAGCCCCTGCGCTTGTGGTCTGCAATCAATAGACTCAAGTAATGTCGCGGGGATACTTTTAAGACAACGTATTTCTGAAAAACAGCACAGCCGCTAGGTAAAGGTTGTGTAAGGTCTGTACCGATTTGCTTACTCAAAGGAGTTATCCATGCAGATGCACCCCAACAAGGACACCCAACTGTGCATGTCTCTGTCGGCCCGCCCTGGGAATTTTGGCTTGCGTTTTCATAACCACCTGTACGAACAGTTGGGGCTGAACTTCTACTATAAGGCGTTCAGCAGTCAGGATTTGCCCGGCGCGATCGGCGGTATCCGCGCATTGGGTGTGCGTGGTTGCGGGGTGTCCATGCCCTTCAAGGAGGCTGCTATCGCCTTAGTGGACGAGCTCGACGAATCGGTTCAAGCCATCGATTCCTTGAACACCATCGTCAACACCAACGGACGTCTGAAGGCCTACAACACCGACTACATCGCTATCGAACAACTGCTCAAGAAGCACGCCGTGCCGCAGGATTCGACCTTCGCCCTGCTTGGCAGCGGCGGCATGGCCAAGGCGGTGGCCAGCGCCTTGCGTGATGGCGGCTATGCCAATGGCGTGATCGTGGCGCGTAACGAGGCGGCGGGCCGGGCATTGGCGCAGAACCTTGGGTACGAATGGCAGGCTGAACTGGGTGATTTGCGCCCACAGATGCTGATCAACGTGACGCCCATCGGCATGACCGGCGGGGCCGAAGCGGACGCCCTGGCGTTCGAGGCGGACGCGGTGGATGCAGCGGACACTGTCTTCGATGTGGTAGCGATCCCCGCCGAAACACCGTTGATCGTGCGCGGTCGGGCTAAAGGCAAGCGGGTGATTACCGGGCTGGAGGTGATTGCGATCCAGGCGTTGGAGCAATTCGTTCTGTACACCGGCGTGCGGCCTACGGATGAGCAGTTCCAGGCGGCAGTAGCCTTCGCCCGCAACTGAAGGCCACTGCAGCTCTAAATGTGGGAGGGGCGGTGCGACGATTCGACTTGCTCCCGATAGCGGTGTATCAGGCAATGAAAGTGTTGACTGACCCAGCGCTATCGGGAGCAAGCCCCCTCCCACATGGTTGACCGTTTCAGGCCTGTTCCAGCTGCGCCAATCGCTCTTCCAGAACTGCAATTCGTGCTTCAAGCTCTTCGATACGATCCAGCGAGACTGCGCCGGCAGAGCGCTCCACCGGGCTTCCCCGCGCGGCGATAATCGCCTCGATATCCGCCGGATCCCCCAGCGCATGGGTATAGCGATCCTCCCGCTGTCCCGCCTGGCGTGGCACCAGCAGCGCCAGCCCGCGGGCGATCAGGCGCTCCAACTGGTGCACCACCTGCTCGGCATCTTCGAAGTCATGCATGCGCCCGCTGCGGGTCAGCAGTTCGTTGACCGTCTGCGGGCCACGCAAAAACAGCAGCCCGGTCAGGATCACCTGGGCCGGCACCAGCTCCAGTGCCTTGTCCACGCGATGCTCCCAGCGGTCGGCGCGGCTGCCCATCACCAGGCGCGTGAAGCCTTGGCCTTCCAGTGCACGCAGACTCTGGCCAACCTGGCCCTGGCTCAGGTTCATCACCGGTTCACGGCTGGTCTTCTGGTTGCAGGCCAGGACCAGGGCGTTGAGGGTCAGGGGGTAGGTTTCCGGGTTGGTGGCCTGTTTTTCGATCAGGCAACCCAGGACGCGAATTTCCGTGCTGTTCAGGCGCGGCTCAGGGGTGTCGGTGTCGTGCTCGGCGGTCATCGCGCTTTCCCTATGCAGTGAACGCACTAGCCTAAGCCGGAAAAAATAAAAGACAAGCGCCTGGCGTGTCTATAATCGCCGCTGGTTCCAACCCTGCCATTACCCATGAGACTGCCATGACTATTTCCCTGTACGCCGCCTCCATCCCGGTCTTCAAGCAAATGCTCACCGCCCTGAGCGATGTGCTGAACAAAGCCGAAGCCCACGCCACCGCCAAGAACATCGACCCCAACGCTTTGCTGCAAGCGCGTCTGTTCCCGGACATGTTCCAGCTGGTGCGCCAGGTGCAGATCGCCGTCGACTTCGCCAAGGGCGTTTCCGCGCGCCTGGCCGAGATCGAAGTGCCGAAATACGACGACACCGAAGTCACCTTCGCCGACCTGCAAGCACTGATTGCCAAGGTCCTGGCGTTTGTCGACACCATCAAGCCCGAGCAAGTCGACGGCAAGGAAGGCATCGAGATCATCACCCGCCCAGGCACGCCGAAAGAGAAGCGCTTCAGCGGCCAGTCCTACCTGCTGACCTACGGCCTGCCGCAGTTCTTCTTCCACGTCACCACTGCATACGCTTTGCTGCGTCACAACGGCGTGGAAGTTGGCAAGCGTGACTACATGGGCGCTTTCTAAGCAGCCAAAAAAAGCCCGGGGTGGTTCAGGAATGAACCGCCCCGGGCTTTTTTACGCCTGGCGTTTAAGCCGGCCGCGCTTCCTTGCCCAAGCACGCGGCCGCTGTAAACAGCACGTCGGTGGATGAGTTGAGCGCGGTTTCCGCCGAATCCTGCAACACGCCGATGATGAAGCCTACGGCCACCACCTGCATGGCGATCTCGCTGGGAATGCCGAACAGGCTGCACGCCAGGGGAATCAGCAGCAGTGAGCCGCCGGCCACACCCGACGCGCCACAGGCGCAGACCGCCGCGACCACGCTGAGCAGCACGGCGGTCGGCAGGTCCACGGCGATGCCGAGGGTGTGCACGGCCGCCAGGGTCAACACGGTGATGGTGATCGCGGCACCGGCCATGTTGATCGTGGCACCCAGTGGAATCGACACCGAGTAGGTGTCTTCATGCAGGCCCAGGCGTTTGCTCAAGGCCAGGTTCACCGGAATATTCGCTGCGGAGCTGCGGGTGAAAAACGCGGTGATGCCGCTCTCGCGCAGGCACATCAGCACCAGCGGGTAGGGGTTGCGGCGCAGTTTCCAGAACACGATGGCCGGGTTGACCACCAGTGCCACGAACAGCATGCAGCCGATCAGCACCACCAGCAGGTGGGCGTAGCCGAGCAGGGCGCCGAAGCCCGAAGTGGCGAGTGTCGAAGCCACCAGGCCGAAGATACCCAGCGGGGCGAAGCGGATTACCACGCGCACGATCAGGGTCACCCCGTTGGACAGGTCGTCGAGCACCGTGCGGGTGGTTTCGCCGGCATGGCGAATGGCAATGCCCATGCCGATGGCCCAGGCCAGGATGCCGATGAAGTTGGCGTTCATCAGTGCGCTGACGGGATTGTCCACCACGCTCAACAGCAGGCTTTGCAAGACTTCGCCGATGCCGCCGGGGGCACTCACGGTGGCGTCATGGGTGGCGAGCACCAGCGATGAGGGAAACCACATGCTGGCAATCACCGCCACCACGGCAGCGGCAAAGGTGCCCAGCAGGTACAGGAACAGGATCGGCTTGATATGGGTTTCCTGGCCGTGTTTATGGTTGGCGATCGACGCCATCACCAGCACAAACACCAGGATCGGCGCCACGGCCTTGAGCGCGGCAACAAATACCTTGCCGATAAACCCGGTGGCCTTGGCCGCCTCGGGTAATAGCAGGGCCAGCAGGATGCCGGCGATCAAGCCGATGACGATTTGCGTGACCAGGCTGATGCGAGCCAGTCGTTGGAAAAGAGAAGGGGCAGCAGTCATATAAAGGATGTCTCTAGTTTTTTTAAGGGCGCAGCAATGCAGGCGGAAAGGGCTGTAGGAAGCAGGTCGCGAAGTCTAGCATGCTGCTGGGCCCGTCCCGGCCGCTGCGGCATTGGGTCACCGGGGCTTCGCAAAACCCGGACATACTCTGTTAAGATTCATCCCTCTCACCTTTCCTATCCGTCAGCGGGCCCTTCGGGCTGTCGTTGATGTCGTCGTTTCTGGAGTTTTCATGCTGTTTCCCATCCTGCTGCTGTCGGCCGCCGGCTTTACCGTGCTGACCACAGAATTCGTTATCGTCGGCCTGTTGCCGTCCATCGCCCGGGACCTCAACGTCAGCGTGTCCCAGGCCGGCCTGCTGGTAACGTTGTTTGCGTTTACCGTGGCGGCCTTTGGCCCGTTTCTGACCGCGTACTGCGCCCGTTTCCCACGCAAGCGTCTGTTTATCAGCATCCTGATCCTGTTCGGCGTGGCCAATACCGTGGCCGCATTGGCGCCGAATATCTGGGTGATGGCGTTGGCGCGTTTGATCCCGGCCCTGGGCCTGCCGGTGTTCTGGGCCCTGGCCAGTGAAACGGCGGTGGATATCGTCGGTCCCGAATACGCCGGGCGCGCCATCGAGAAGATCGGCTTCGGCATCGTCTGCGCCACGGTGTTCGGTATTCCAGTGGGCACGCTGATTTCCGATATGTTCGGCTGGCGTTCCGCGTTTGCGATCCTCGCCGTGGTCGCGCTGGCCAAGGCCTTGCTGCTGTTTATCTACCTGCCGGTGACCCAGCCGAAGAACGACCAGGTGTCGTTGCGTTCGCAGTTCAAGATCCTGCGCAACCCGCTGATGCAGGGCCATATCCTGCTGTCGATCCTGGTGTTCAGCGGCATGTTCACGGCGTACACCTACCTGGCGGACATCCTTGAGCGCCTGGCGGGTTTCGACGGCACGCTGGTGGGCTGGTGCTTGATGGGCTTCGGCGCGGTCGGGCTGATCGGCAACTCCCTGGGCGGGCGTGCGGTGGACCGTCACCCGCTGATCGCCTCGATGGTGTTCTGCGGTTTCATGATCGCCGGCATGGTCGCGCTGGTGCCGGCGATTCACTCCACGGTCGGCCTGGCGGCGGCGATGGCGGTGTGGGGCGTGACCCAGGCGGCGATGTTCCTGGTCAGCCATGTGCGGTTGATGAAGGCCGCGCCCCATGCGCCGGCGTTTGCGGCGTCGTTGAATATCGCCGGGGCCAACCTGGGGATCGGCCTGGGGGCGATGGTCGGCGGGCATGTGATCGACACCCTCGGCCTGGGCAGCCTGGGCTTCGCCGCGTCCGGGTTTATCCTGGTGTCGATCCTGCTGGCGCTGTGGCTGATGACCGCCAAGCCAGCGGTCGCTTCCAACGCCTGAGCCGTCAGGGCAGGGCGGTAAACAATTCTCGCCGTGCACCTTCGGTAATCGCCACGATGCCGGGGTGCTTGACCTTGCGCTCCACCGAGATCGCGTAGAACGACTCGGTGACGGCATCGGTCTGGCCAATCAACGCCACGCCGTACTGGCGCACCACCTCGTCGGCGATCACGCTGGGCGCGATGAAAATCCCGCTGCCGGATTGGCCAAATGCCTGCATCAAGGCGCTGTCATCGAACTCGCCGATGATCTTCGGTTGGATCTGCTGCTCGGCAAACCAACGTTGCAGGCGGCTGCGCACCACGGTTTCCGCGCCGGGGATCAACAGCGGCGCGCCGTGCAGGCACTGTGGGAAATCACCGGCGTACCTGTCAGCCAATGCCTGGGTGGCGAAAAAACTGATGCCACATTCCCCCAGTTTCTGGCTGTAGCCCTTGATGTCCAGGTGCGAGGGCATGGGGCTGTCGGAGATCACCAGGTCCAGGCGCTGAATCGCCAGGTCGGCCAATAAACGCTCCAGTTTGTCTTCGCGACAGGTAATGCGCAGGGGCTCGCTCAACTCCATCGTCGGCGCGATCAGCCGGTACACGATGGACTTGGGCACCACATCCGCCACCCCGACCCGAAACAGGATCTGTTGCTCATCGGGCTGCGCGCGCAGCATCGCCTCCAGTTCATTGCCGGTCTGGAACATCTGTTCGGCATAGGGCAGGGCCTGGCGCCCGGCTTCGGTGAGTTCAAGCTGGCGGCCTACCCGCTGAAACAGCGCAATCCCGTAGGTTTGCTCCAGCAGGCTGATCTGCCCGCTGATGGTCTGGGGCGTGAGGTTCAGTTGCTCGCAGGCGCGCACGATGCTGCCGGTCTTGGCCACTACCCAGAAGTAATGCAACTGTCGGTAATTGAGCATGATGATCGTCACTTCGTAAAAGCCGAAGTATACGCGAGAAAAATACGAATTTTCCTGAACTGTTTGCGTGCATAGAATGCCTCGCTATCGCGGGGCCACTATTTGGACCCAATGGTTCTAACGAGGAAGACATCATGAAGCTCAATTCCCTGGGCGCGGCATCGTTGCTTGCGCTTTCATTGGTGATGATCAGCGGTTGCGATCAGGTCGAAAAAAGCGCGCAACAGGTCATGGGCAAGGCCACCGAGTCGGCCAAGCAAGCCATCGATGACACCCAGAAGGCTGCCGAGCAGGCATTGAGTGAAGCGACAAACGGCCTGATCAGTCCACAAAAAAAGGACGATCAGGAAGAAAACGAGTCTGAATCGAACACCAAAGAAACCTAATCTCCCCAGCACAACGTCAGGACTGACCTATGGATTACCTTTTACAACTGGCCGCCAGCCCCACTGCCTGGATCGCTCTGGCCACCTTGATCGTGATGGAAATCGTGCTGGGCATCGATAACCTGATCTTTATCTCGATCCTCACCAACAAATTGCCGGAGAAACATCGGGCCAAGGCGCGACGCATCGGTATCAGCATGGCGTTGGTGTTGCGTCTGGGCCTGTTGAGCACCATTGCGTTTATCGTGCAATTGACCACGCCGGTGTTCGAAGTGCTCGGCCAGGCGTTCTCGTGGAAGGACATGATCCTGATCGCCGGTGGCCTGTTCCTGGTCTGGAAGGCCACCACCGAGATCCATCACAGCATGGACCCGGAGCCTGAAGAGAAAACCAGCGCCGGCAATGTCGTGGCGATCGGGTTTGCCGCCGCCATCGGGCAGATCCTGTTGCTCGACCTGGTGTTCTCCATCGACAGCATCATCACCGCCGTGGGCATGACCGAGCACTTGCCGATCATGATCATCGCCGTGGTGACCTCGGTGATCGTGATGCTGGTGGCGGCCGAGCCGTTGGCCAAGTTCATCAACGACAACCCGACCGTGGTAATGCTGGCCCTGGGCTTCCTGATCATGATCGGCATGACGCTGATCGCCGAAGGCTTCGGCGCCCATGTGCCTAAAGGCTACGTGTACGCGGCCATGGCCTTCTCGGCGGCCATCGAGTGCCTGAACATCGCTCGGCGCAACCGTCACAAGCGTCTGCTCGCTGCCCGCCAGTAACGCTGCAACCCCAAAGGCCGGCTGTGCTCACAAGAGCCCAGCCGGCCTTTTGCTGTCTGCTAGAATCCGCCCACTTGATAGCTTGAGGTCCACCATGAACGAGCCGATTCGCCTTACCCAGTACAGCCATGGCGCGGGGTGTGGCTGCAAGATCTCGCCCCAGGTGCTGGAAGTGATCCTTGCCGGCAGCGGCGCACAGAACCTCGACCCCAACCTGTGGGTGGGCAACGCCTCGCGGGACGACGCGGCGGTGTACGCCATCGACGACGAGCGTGGCGTGGTCTCCACCACCGACTTTTTCATGCCGATTGTCGATGACCCCTTCGACTTCGGCCGCATTGCCGCCACCAATGCCATCAGCGACATCTACGCCATGGGCGGCGATCCGCTGATGGCCATCGCCATTCTTGGCTGGCCGGTGAACGTGCTGGCGCCGGAGATCGCCCGCGAAGTGATCCGTGGCGGCCGCTCGGTGTGCGACGAAGCCGGCATTCCCCTGGCGGGCGGGCACTCCATCGACGCCCCCGAGCCGATCTTCGGCCTGGCCGTGACCGGCATCGTGCAAAAACGCCATATGAAGCGCAACGACACCGCCACGGTGGGCTGCCGGCTGTACCTGACCAAACCGTTGGGCATCGGCATCCTCACCACTGCGGAAAAGAAGGGCAAGCTTCGCGAGGCGGATATCGGCCTGGCCCGTGACTGGATGTGCACCCTCAACAAGCCCGGCAGCCGTTTCGGCAAGTTGGCCGGTGTGACGGCAATGACGGATGTCACCGGTTTCGGTCTGTTGGGCCACCTGGTGGAAATGGCGGACGGCAGCGGGGTGACCGCACGCATCGAATACGACAAAGTCCCACGTCTGCCGGGGATCGAAGACTACCTGGACCAGGGCTGCATGCCGGGTGGCACCTTGCGCAACTTCGACAGTTATTCGCGCAAACTCGGGCGCCTGCAGGAATTGCACAAGCGTGTACTGTGCGATCCGCAGACCAGCGGCGGCCTGCTGATCGCCGTGACCCCGGAAGGCGACGCCGAATTCCACGCGGTGGCCGCCGAGTTGGGCCTGGACCTTGAGCCAATCGGCGAGCTGGTTGAGCGACAGACCCACGCGGTAGAGGTGTTTTGATGGCAACTGACATCACCGACTACCGCGACATTTTCCTCAACGACCGGCCGATGATGGACACCCGCGCGCCGGTCGAATTCGCCAAGGGCGCGTTCCCAGGCGTGATCAACCTGCCGTTGATGACCGATGACGAGCGTCAACGCGTCGGCACCTGCTACAAGCAGCAGGGCCAGCAAGCCGCCATTGTACTGGGGCATGAGCTGGTGTCGGGGGCGATCAAGGTTGAACGGATCGAACAATGGGCACGGTTTGCCCAGGCCCATCCTGACGGTTTCTTGTATTGCTTCCGTGGCGGGCTGCGCTCGCAGATCGTGCAGCAATGGTTGAAAACCGAAGCCGGAATCGAGTACCCCCGGGTCGGCGGTGGCTACAAGGCCATGCGGACCTTCCTGCTGGAGACCCTTGATCAGGCGGCAGCCCAATGTGATTTCGTACTGCTGGGCGGCATGACCGGCACCGGCAAGACCGAAGTGCTCGGCCAGTTGCGCAACGCCCTGGACCTGGAAGGCCACGCCAACCACCGCGGTTCCAGCTTCGGCAAGCGCGCCACGGCGCAACCCTCCACTATCGACTTCGAAAACCGCCTGGCGGTGGACCTGTTGAAAAAACGCGCGGGTGGCATCGAGCAGTTCGTGGTCGAGGATGAAAGCCGCATGATCGGCAGCTGCGCACTGCCGCTGCCATTGCACAAGGGCATGCAGGCCTTTCCGATGGTGTGGCTGGAAGACAGCGTCGAAGGCCGCGTCGAGCGCATCCTGCGTGATTACGTGGTGGACCTGTGCGCAGAGTTTATCTCGGTGTTTGGCGAACAAGGCCAGGCGTTGTTTGCCGAGCGCCTGACCCAGAGCCTGGCCAATATCCACAAGCGCCTGGGCGGCGAGCGCTTTCAGCGCTTGCAGGCGATCATGCAGGACGCTTTGGCGGAACAGTTGCGCAGCGGCGCCGTGGACCTGCATCGCGCCTGGATTGAAGGGTTGTTGCGCGAATATTACGACCCGATGTACGCCTTTCAGCGTGAAAGCAAAGGCGCACGGATCGAGTTTGCGGGAGAGCAGGGCGCCGTCACGGCCTATCTGCGCGAGCGCGCCCTTAGAGGATAAGCGCGCCGATCAACCCGCACACCACGCCCACCAGCATGGTCAGCCCGGCCACCGTCACCAGGACCCGCGCATCGAAGTCCTTACGCAGCATCAACAGCGACGGCAGGCTCACGCTGGGCAGGGTCATCAGCAAGGCCACGGCCGGGCCGGTGCCCATGCCCAGGGCCATCATGGTTTGTACGATAGGGATCTCCGCCGCTGTAGGAATCACAAACAGCGTGCCGACAATCGCCAGGGGCACCAGCCATACCAGGCTGTTGGCCATGGCGCCGTCCACATGGGGGAACAACCAGACCCGCGCGGCGCCGAGTACCAGTACCGCCAGGATATAGATCGGTATGGTGCTCCAGAACAGCTGCCACAGGGTCCGCAGCCACCGACTGAGGAACGGTTGCGCTTCGACCTGGCTGGCCTCGGTCACCGCGTCCAGCGCGACTTCCGGCACCTGGTCAGGCCGCGCGATGCGCTGCGCCACCAGCGACACACCCACCACCAGCACAATGCCCGCCACCAGCCTCAACGCGGTAAAGCCCCAGCCGAGTACAAAGCCCATGAACACCAGCGTCGCCGGGTTCAGCACCGGGTTGGCAATCCAGAAGGCCAGCGCCGCGCCCACCGATACCTGCTGGCGACGCATGCCCGCCGCGACGGGGGCCGCGCAGCAACTGCACATCATCCCCGGCAAGGCGAGCAGCCCGCCGCGCAAGGTCGAGCCCAGGCCGGCACGGCCAAACAGGCGCAGCAACCAGTCGCGGGGGATCAGCACTTGCAGCAGCGAGCCGAGAATCACCGCCAGTACGGCAGCCTTCCAGATCGCCAGGAAATACACCTGGGCGTAGGCCAGTGCCGCTGCCAGCGGTGAGCTTTGTTGATCGTTGAGGATCGAGGCGCCGATGCTGTGGTTGTCAGCCGCAACAAACGCCTTGAGGTAGTAGGGCGACCACTTCACGTAGTAGAGGCCGACGCAGGCCACCAATAGGAAGAGTGCTGGTTTCCACCAGAACGACCAGCCCCGGTTGGGCTGGGTGGAGGCGAGGTTGGGCATGAGGGCGAGTCCGCAGATGAGTCAATAGCGCAGCATCATACGCCCTCAGCTTTCGGCACTCACCTGTGTGGGTTGCGGGCAGGTTTCCTCACCGTCGTTCAGGCCCTGCTTGTAGTTGCGGCTGAGCAGGGAGGCTTTGCCGTTGTGCCAGGTCAGGGTCAGTACGTACAGCGTGTCGTAGTCACTGCCGGACCAGTCGTCGGTAATCGTGTGTTTTTCGCCGGAGGCTTCGCTCGCGACCTTGTTGATCAGCTCCGGCAGGTAGCCGTGGGACCAGGCGGTGTAGATGGTGGCATTGTGGTACTTGTCTTCCACCAGTTCGTCGGCCAGGTCGCTGGTGTCATTCGCCGAGAACTTGATGTTCACCGGCAGGCCCAACTTGATGGCGCTGGGGCTGATGGTCATCAATGGGCGAATATAGCTGTAGGAGTTGTCCAGCTCACCTTCCTCGACATTGCGGGTCGGGTTGGCGGCGAAGACGAAGTTGGCCTTGCCGAATTTTTCCGGCAGCAGGGTGGCCAGGTTCATCGCACGGTTCAACCCCTGGCAATTGAGCTGCCCGAGGCCGCCGGCAGGTTTTTCGGCGTGGCGCAGGAACACCAGGGTTTGCACGCCGTCCACCGGCTGGGCGCGGCTTTCACGGGCGTCGAGGGCGGCGACCAAGGCGCCACTCACCAGCAGCAGTGGCAGCAGGGTGTACGAATAGCGTTTGAAGCGTTGCACAAGGCGCAGAGGCTTGATCTTCATTATAGGTTCGAGTCTTCGTGCGTCACGTTAAGGCGGACAAGCCTGGCCCCAGTGACGCCAGGGGCGTCCTGCGGTGTTCCGTGTCGGTATAGCGAGGTGCCTCCATTCACCGTTCAAGCGCACTTAAGAGTGCCCTCGGGCGTATTGGTTCGCCCACGCGGGATAATAGCCGGCTGATGTTGCGCATTGATGACCCATGCAGGACACCGCTCAGATGACTATCATGGGGGCTTTCTGCCTCAGGGATCATCTCGATGAACTCAATCGCCGCCTTCCCGATCAACAGTAAATGGCCCGCCCAGCACCCTGAGCGCCTGCAACTGTACTCGCTGCCCACGCCCAACGGGGTAAAAGTCTCGATCATGCTCGAAGAACTGGGCCTGCCTTATGAGGCGCACAAGGTCAGTTTCGAGACCCAGGACCAGTTTTCCCCCGAGTTCCTGTCCCTGAACCCCAACAACAAAATCCCCGCGATCATCGACCCCGACGGCCCGGCGGGCCAGCCGCTGGCGTTGTTCGAGTCGGGCGCGATCCTGATCTATCTGGCAGAAAAAACCAGCCAGTTGCTCTCTGAGGATCCGGCGACACGTTATGAAACGATTCAATGGCTGATGTTCCAGATGGGCGGCATCGGCCCTATGTTTGGCCAGCTGGGGTTCTTCAACAAATTTGCCGGCAAGGCCTACGAAGATAAACGCCCCCGTGACCGTTACGCCGCCGAATCCCGGCGCTTGCTGGAGGTGCTGGAAAAGCGCCTGCTTGGTCGCACCTGGATCATGGGGGATGACTACAGCATTGCAGACATTGCCACCTTCCCATGGATTCGCAACCTGATCGGTTTCTATGAATCGGGCGATCTGGTCGGCATTGCCGACTTCCCTAACGTACTGCGCGCGCTGGATGGCTTTGTCGCCCGGCCGGCGGTGATCCGTGGCCTGAGTATTCCGAGCTGACGCATGCCGACTTTCGATTTCAAACAACTGGATGTATTCAGCAGCGTGGCGCTCAAGGGCAATCCGCTGGCCGTCGTCCTGGGGGCTGATAGCCTCAGCGACCAGCAGATGGCCGATTTTGCCAAGTGGACAAACCTCAGTGAAACCACGTTTTTGCTGACACCGCGGGATGCTCGGGCTGACTACCGGGTGAGAATTTTTACCACCTTGCAGGAGTTGCCGTTCGCCGGGCACCCGACGCTGGGCAGTTGCCATGCATGGCTGCAAGCGGGTGGGGTGCCCAAAGGTGAGGAGATCATCCAGGAGTGTGAAATCGGCCTGGTGCGTATCCGGCGCCAAGGCGCTGAGCTGGCATTTATTGCACCGCCGTTGCTGCGCTCAGGTGCCGTGGATGCGCCCTTGCTGGAGCGCGTACGACTGGGGTTGGGGTTGGCGCCGGACAGCATTGTGCGCAGCCAGTGGGTTGATAATGGGGCGGGGTGGCTCGCGGTGATGCTGGCTGAGCGTGATCAAGTCCTGGCTTTGCAGCCGGACTATTCGCAACTGCTGGGACTGGCCGTCGGCGTAATTGCACCTTGCAACCCTGCTCGCGACGACGTGGACGCGCAATTTGAGGTGCGTGCCTTTGTCGCAGGCGACGGGGCCCAGGAAGACCCGGCCACCGGCAGCCTGAATGCCGGCGTCGCGCAATGGCTGCTCAGCGAAGGGCTCGCGCCTGAGTGCTACGTGGTCAGCCAGGGCACGGCCATGGGGCGTGCGGGGCGTATTCGCGTCGAGCGCCAGGGCGATGAAATCTGGGTCGGCGGCGCCGTCGCGGTGTGCATCGAAGGGCGTCTACAGCTCTAGATCAATACATTATTACGGCCCCCGCAATACACTGTTGGCCCCTTGGCGTTTGTACTGCCGGGGCCTTGGGGCATAAGCTTTCGCCCCAAAGATTTTCAGCCATTTTTTCAGGACAGCCATGACCAGCCAGTTCCCCCAAGCCCGCCCCCGTCGCCTGCGCCGCTCCCCGGAGCTGCGTGGCTTGTTCCAGGAAACCGAGTTCACCCTCAACGACCTGGTGCTGCCGATTTTCGTCGAAGAAGAAATCGATGACTTCGTGCCGATCACCAGCATGCCCGGCGTGCAACGCATCCCGGAAAAGAAGCTGGCTGCTGAGATCGAGCGCTATGCCCGTGCCGGTATCAAGTCGGTGATGACTTTCGGCGTGTCCCACCACCTGGACGCCAACGGCAGCGACACCTGGAAAGAACATGGCCTGGTTTCGCGGATGTCCTCAATCATCAAGGACGCGGTGCCGGACATGATCGTGATGTCCGACACGTGCTTCTGCGAATACACCGACCACGGCCACTGCGGCGTAATGCACGGTGCCCATGTCGACAACGATGCGACCCTGGTCAACCTCGGCAAGCAGGCTGTTGCCGCCGCCCGCGCCGGTGCCGACGTGATCGCCCCCTCGGCCGCCATGGACGGCCAGGTCCAGGCCATCCGCCGCGCGTTGGATGAAGCCGGCTTCACCCATATCCCGATCATGGCCTACTCGACCAAATTCGCCTCGGCCCTCTACGGCCCATTCCGCGAAGCCGGCGGCAGCGCGCTCAAGGGCGACCGCAAAAGCTACCAGATGAACCCGATGAACCGCCGCGAAGCCGTGCGCGAATCGCTGCTGGACGAACAGGAAGGCGCGGACGCACTGATGGTCAAACCGGCCGGTGCCTACCTCGACATCATCCGCGACATCCGCGAAGCCTCGCGCCTGCCGGTGGCGGCGTACCAGGTCAGCGGCGAATACGCGATGATCAAGTTCGGCGCCCAGGCGGGCGCGATCGATGAGGATCGGGTCGTGCGTGAGACGTTGGGGGCGATCAAGCGTGCGGGGGCGGACTTGATTTTCACTTATTTCGCTATGGACTTGGCGTTGGCTGGGATTTAAGGGCAGTGCAAACCCTGTGGGGGCAAACGCTCGTCACAGGGTTTGGGTTGTCAGGGAGAGTGGCGGTGTTACCACGTTGACTGGTCTTCGAGGCTGGCTTTTTCGAGGTCGTCTTTCCAGACCTTATTGGCTAAACGGTAGATATCGGCGAAGAAGCCTCTAGGGTCGGCGATTTCTGTTTCGTCCCAAGCCATAGTTATGTATTCGTCGTAATCGCTTTCGAATTCTTTCGAGAAGTCAAAGTCGGGGTTGTCCAGCACATCTCTGAGTTCAGACATCAATACGAAGCGATGTCTATATGACAGATACATGAGGTCCTTCAGAATAAAAGAAATTATGATTGTTTCTCGGTCTTTCTCGTTGTTAGGGTCGTACTTCCATAGTTCTTTGCCAGCTGTCTCCTCAAGATCGTATATCGATAGAGCTCCCAATATATGAGAGATATTAGGAGTGTAAGGAGTATTCATGAATGGGCATTTCAGCATTGTCTGCTCACTTAGGGAATGCAGTGAATGGCCGAGTTGGATTGTTTCTGTCAAATCTGACCTCCGCTCTGTCCATGTTTTCAATGTACTTAGGATCGTTTACGTCCCTGCGGTTAGGTTTGTAGCCTCGACCGGCTCCGGGTAGCTCGACTATAACCACGGGGTTACCTCTTCCATCAAGACCTGTAGGAAATGGTGGGTCGCTTTGCATCCTACCCATGGCTTTATTTATAGCGTGGAGCTGCATTCCCCAGGTTTTAAATTGGGAGCTGGAATTAATAGTTTCTCTCGCCCCAGTGGTCGGATTTGTTCCATCAATAGATCTTTGCTTTAAAGCGTTGTCTGGTATCTCTGGGCCATGCTTTTCAACCGAGTGCATATCGTATTTCTGCTCCCAATCCAGTACTTTTTGTTTTGCATTTGCCTCTGCCAGTTCATCTATTCTCGTCTGTCGTTGAGTGTGCGCCAGTTGAGGTAGAGCGGGCGCGCCTTCATTAACGCTCGGCTTCAAAAAAATAGGAGGAGCGTTAGGCTTGCATTCGTCTCCACCTGGACATGTGCTCAAGCCTAACGGATCCACCCACCCCGTAGGGTTGGGCACATACTGGTACCCATTGATCCCACCCGCCAACTTCACCGGGTCCGGCGTCAGATAACGACCAATATCCGGATTGTAGTAGCGATGACGGTTGTAGTGCAGCCCGCTTTCCTGATCGAAGTACTGCCCCTGAAAACGTAGCGGGTTGTCGATTTTGCCTTTGTCTAGACGGCTAATCTGGCCGTAGGCGCGGT